>DTYT01000316.1 GCA_012961745.1 Kiritimatiellia bacterium
CGGGCTGGGCAGGCTGGCCAAGTGGAACACCGCGTCGAGCGGTCCTTCGACAAAGATATAGTTGGTCACGTCATGCTTGATAAAGTGAAAGCTCTCGTGTCCGGCCAGGTGGGCGATGTTGTCCACGCTGCCGGTGCTGAGGTTGTCCATCGCAATGACTTTGTGCCCATCGGCCAGTAACCGATCACAGAGGTGGGAGCCGATGAATCCGGCTCCGCCGGTGATGAGAATGCGCATTTGTCTCTCCTTGATCAAGTCGGAGGGGATTATACCGCAGGGTGGTGAAATTGCCAGTTTACCGCTGCCGCGCGAGGTTACGGCAGTCCCAAGGCTCCCCCGCCGCCCGGTTTCGTCTTCGGGGGCACCGCAGAACGCTCGACGGCCGCCAGCACGTCCTTGAGGACGGGCTTGCGCACAAAAGTCAGCACCTCACCGGCCGAGGCGGCCTCGAACTCGCCCTCGGACACGTTGGCGCTCTTGTAGACCAGCAGGATCAGGTCCCGCCGCCTCGCCTGGCGGACCTTGGCCAGTTTGCGGCGCAAGTAGTCCGGGTGCCAGAAGCCGACGATCTCTAGCAGCGCCCGCCGCCCGTCTTTACGGTGGGTGAAGGAAAAGTCGGGGATCATCACCGTGTCTCCCAGCAGGATCAACTCGTCCTCGCGGGCCAGTTCCCACTGCCGCCTGGCGCCGCCGTACTTGGCCTCGAATTCGGCCGCCAAGCCGGCCTCCAGTTGGCTGTCGAAGGGGCCGGAAGCCTCAAAGTGGGTACGCAGGTCGGTCCGGTCATCCAGGGTGTACCGAAGAGGTTCACGGCCGCGCGCCTGGGGTGGCGGTGTCCTGAGCTTGCCGAAGGGCTGCACGTCTGCCTCCATCCACCAGCGCCGGCAGAGCAGCAACGCGGGCAGAAACCTGGCGAAGTGGTGTTTTTCATTTCGGTTGCACCGGCCTGAAGCGGCGGTGCGATACACATATCTCTCAACCCATTTGAAACACCCCTGTCTCGTTTGGGCTTTGCGAGCCTTCCGGGTATAATTACCCAAACGTAACTACCGCCGGTGCAGATGAGAACAGAGAAAACAGCCGCCACCTACGACCGCATCGCTGTCCATTACGCAGCGCGGGCGACCCATCCGTTGGAGCGGGAACTGGCCCGTTTTCGGCAGATGGTGCCAACCGGTGGCCTGGTGCTCGACGTGGGATGCGGCCCGGGCCAGTATTCCCGGGCACTGGCGTCACGGGGACTGCGCGCCGTGGGCATTGACCTCTCGCAGGGTATGCTCCGTCAGGCACGGGAAGATGGAGCTCTCCGGTTAGTATGCGCCGACATGCGTCGCCTCCCTGTCGCCGATGGATGCGTCGCTGGCTGCTTTGTCTGTGCCTCGCTGCTACACCTGCCCCGGACCCAGACACCCCAGGCGCTTTGCGGGTTTCGCCGCGTACTCTGTTCCGGCGGCGCGCTCTACATCGGCGTGAAGGAGGGAGAGGGAGAGGAGTGGGTGGCCGACAAAAAGGGCCGCAGCCGTTTCTTTGCCTACTACCGGCCGGAGGAGCTTGACCGGTTGATCCAGGCAGCAGGCTTTGAGATCGTGGATGGCTGGACTAACCCGCCGGGGAAGGGGCAGCGGCACAACTGGCTGAACCGGTTCGCCGTGGCGTGACAACGCGCGGAGGGAAGCGTATCTTTGCGGCTCTCATTGTGTTGTAATGAATGCAGGGAGCGAGAGAGCGATGGATCCAGGAGTCATTGCAGTCATCGGGC
>DTYT01000317.1 GCA_012961745.1 Kiritimatiellia bacterium
ACGCGGAAGGGATTCTCCCCGCGGATTTCCAACAGGTCGGCGACCTCGTCGAAGATCGAAGCAATGTCCTCGTTGTGTACCGGCATCTCGCCCCCGCCCGCGGGGAAGCCTTCTCAACCCTTGACCACTACCAGCGGTTCGAGCCTGGCAACCTTCCGTGCCAGACCGGCCCGGTGGGCGATTTCCACCACCTCGGATACGTCCTTGTAAGCCGCGGGTGCCTCCTCGGCCACTCCCCGTTGCGACTTCGCCCTCACCAGGATCCCGCGCCTTGCCAATTCACCGATGACCTGTCCGCCGCGGTACTCTCGCGTGGCCCGACGGCGACTCAGGCGCCTGCCCGCCCCATGGATTGCGGAACCAAAGGCGATATCCATGCTCCGGCGGGTACCCGCCATCACGAAGGAAGCCGTGCCCATGGTCCCGCCCACCAGCACCGGCTGACCAACCCCGCGGAAGATCTCCGGAAGCAGCGGATGCCCCGGGCCCCACGCCCGGGTCGCACCCTTGCGATGCACGAAAAGCGTTCGCCGGGCGCCGTCAAGGGCGTGCTGCTCCTCCTTGCAGGTGTTGTGGGAGACGTCGTACAAGAGGCGCAACCGGCACCCCGGAAACACCTCCCGGAAGGCGCGCCGGGTCAGTTCACCCAGGATCTGGCGGTTGGCCAGGGCACAGTTGATCGCCGAGCGCATCGCCCCGAGGTAGCGGCGCCCTACTTCGGAACGGATCGGCGCACAGGCCAGTTCCCTCTCCGGCAACGCGATACCCGCCCGCCCAGCCTCCACCGCCATCTCGCGCAGGAAATCGGTGCCGATTTGATGGCCCAGGCCCCTCGACCCGCAATGAATGCTCACCGCGGTCTCCCCCTCCCGCAGGCCGAAAGCCGCGGCGGCCGCCTCATCGAAAATTTCGCTGATCCACTGCACCTCGAGGTAATGGTTCCCGGATCCCAGCGTGCCCATCTCCTCCAGCTGCCGTTGCTTGGCCTGCCGGGACACGCACGAAGGATCGGCACCTTCCATCCGCCCGCGTTCCTCGATCCGTTCCAGGTCCTCGTCCGGCCCGTAGCCGCGGCGCACCGCCCATTCGGCGCCCTCCCGCAGCAAGGCGTCCATCTCGGAAAGGGACAGCCGGATGTCGCCCCGCGACCCGACCCCCGCGGGGATCCGCGCAAAAAGAACGTCGGCCAGTTTCTCCTTGTGTTTCTCGACCTCGGACCGCGGCAGGCCCGTCAGCATGGTCCGCACTCCGCAGGATATGTCGAAGCCCACCCCACCGGCGGAGACCACGCCGCCATCCCCGGGATCGAAGGCGGCCACCCCGCCTATGGGAAAGCCGTATCCCCAGTGGGCATCGGGCATGGCAAAGGAAGCCTTGACGATACCCGGCAACCCCGCAACGTTGCTCACCTGGTCGCGGACCTTGTCGTCCATCTCCTCGATAAGCCGCTCGTCCGCGAATATCACGCCGGGCACGCGCATCCTGCCGCGAGGCTCGACGATCCATTCGAACTCCGACTTCCTGGTCAGCCCGCTCTTCTGCATGGGACGCCTCCGACCGGTCTGCTACCCGTAGAACATTACACGTCCACCACACACTGGGCAACCCACACCCCGTCCTCTCGCCGGCGCACCTCCAGCAGGTTGAAGGTGGCCGCCTTGACCTCCACGGTCGGCTCGTGCCGGGAAGGGTCCAGCTTCTCCCCCCAGGCCCGGCCGGTCAGACGCGAGCCGGATATCCGCACGGAGAACCGGCCAAAGAGCACCCGGCGGGTATCCATTTCGTAGATCAGGCCGTTGAGCCAATCGAAAAGCATGATTTCCGGCGCGGGAGCCGGGGAAGTCACCTCCGCGCCCTCGTCGCGCCGCTTGATTCGAGCCGGGTCGGCGATCACCGCCACCAGAGCCGTCGCCGCCTCTTCAAAGGCCGCCTCCAGGGTCGGCCCGTAGCCCCGGATGCCGATATCCGCCTGGTGCTCGAAATGTTCCCAGCCCCTCACCTCGACTTCCCCGCTCGCCCGAGCCCCGGAGCCGGAAAAAGACGCGCGCCCGCCGGCGGTTCAGGTCAGCAGATGTTCCTCCTCCGGCCGATGGACCCGCACCAGCTTTTCCGGCTTCCAGGCCGAGAAGGTGAAGGCTACCGCCACCGCGACACATACCAGCAGCCAGTCGACCCCGAAGAGGATGACGGCGTCCACGTGGTATCCGCCGTAGGCCCGGGCCAGTTCACGCAGCAGGGCATTCACCACCAATACCGCCAGAACCGCGGGGGTGATGAATTTGACCAGGATATCCCACAGGGCCGGCAGCCGCATCCCGCCGGAAGCACCGACGTGCCGGCGCAAGAGCCGTGCCTTCAGCACCCAGCCGACCAGCAGACATTCCAGGATCCCCCCGGTCACCAGTCCGTAGTTGGTGATGAAATGATCGGCGATATCCAGGACCAGCAACCCCGCGCGCGTGGTGAAGATGAGACTGCCCAGGAATCCCAGCAGGCAGATCCAGCTCACCGTGGCCTTCCGCGACCACTCGAACTTGTCGGTCAGTGAACAGGTGAAGGCCTCGATGAGCGATATGCCCGAGGACAATCCCGCGATTATCAACACCAGGAAAAAGAGAAACCCGAAAAGCCGGCTGCCGAAGGGCAACTGCTGGAGCGCCGCCGGATAAACCACGAAGGCCAGCCCCGGCCCGCCGCGGATGACCTCGGCGGGCCCCACGCCCTTGGCCTGCGCCATGAAACCGACGATGCCGAATACCGCGAAGCCGGCGACGAAGGAATACAGGCAGTTCACCAGAGAGGTCCACAGGGCGTTGCCCACGATGTCCGCCTTCCGCGGCAGATAGCTGGCGTAGGTGATCATGATTCCGAAGCCCAGCGACAGGGTGAAGAAAATCTGGCCGAAGGCGGCGATCCATACCTGGCGGGCTTCCGGATTGGTGAACAGGTTGATCTTGTGCCAGTCGGGCTTGAGATACACGTTGCGAATGGACTGCGCCGCCCCGGGCAACGAAACGGTCCATCCCACCAGGACCAGCGTCAAGACGAACAGCAGCGGCATGAAAATCAGGCAGGCCTTCTCGATGCCGTGATTCACCTCCCGAAAACAGATCACCCAGCACAGGAACCACACGAAGAAGGTGGCCGAGGCAATCGGTACCCGGATTCCGCCCAGATGGAAGGGAGAATCACTCACCTGGAGGAACTGCTTGAAGAAAAATCCCTCCGGATCCCCTCCCCACGACTGGTTCACCGCATAGAAAAGGTAGTTGATACACCACCCGATCACCACCGCGTAGTACAACATGATACCGAACAGGGCCATGATGGGCATCGCCCACCCGATCCATTCCCACCCCACCCGCACCCGGGCGAACGCCAGCGGAGAGGACGCCTGCTCGCGGTGGCCCAGCCCGTATTCCAGGATCATCAAGGGGATGCCCGCCACCAGCAGGGCCACGGCGTAGGGTACCAGGAAGGCGCCGCCGCCGTGCTCGTAGGCCATGTAGCTGAAACGCCAGATGTTACCCAGACCGATCGCCGAGCCTATCGCCGCCAGCAGGAAGCCGATCTTGCTGCCCCACAGAGCACGCGCTCCAGCCGCCATCGGAATCCTCCACTCATCCTCGCCCGCCGGACTGCGGCCTCTCGCTTCGGCGCCCGAGACGGTAGACAATCCTTCCCTTGCTCAAATCATAGCTCGACATCTCGACACGCACCCAGTCGCCGGTGGTGATCCGGATGAAATTCTTGCGCATCTTGCCGGAAATATGCGCCAGGATCACATGCCCGTTCTCCAGGCGCACGCGGTACATGGTCGCCGGCAGAACCTCCACCACCATGCCGTCAATCTGGATCAAATCTTCCTTTTTGGCCGCCATGTCCGCCCCCGCCGCTCCCACCGCGCGCATACTCTACACTCCTCATCGGACGGCCAGCAAGCCATAAATGGACCGCGGCGCCCCCCCCGAGCCCGTCAGTAGCAGCCCATCCCCTACACGGGTTCCACGGTCGTCCTGGCGCTCACCGCGCGGCCCTCGGATCCTTTGGGATTACCAGGCGCCGCCGGTTCCCCTCATTCCATGCGGAAAGTCACCGGGATGAGGAACTCCGCCGGTCCGTGGCCCGTCGGCGGAGGCTCAAAGGGCGCCGCACCATGAACCGCCCGGATGACAGCCCCCGCCAGCCGCCGGCTTCGACCCGAGACCGCTTGGGCACTGATTACCCGCCCATCCTCTCCGATCACTACCCGTACGACTACCCGACCCGCGATTCCGAGCGCGCGACACTCCCGGGGATAGTCGAGCCGTGCGGCGATCCGGCGGCGCACGCGGTCCCAATACGGATCCGACTCCGTGCCCGGCGGACTGCTGACCCTGCAGCGCATCCCCGGCCGAGGGGTGCCGGGCCTGCCGGCCAGCTCCAGTTGCAGATATCCGGCGCTTCGCCGCTTCCCGGGCGGAGAGGGGTCATGTCCGTCCCCTGCCGGCACGCCGAGGGCCTTCTCCCAGGTCCCGGCTCGGTCTCCGGACGCGCCTCCGCTCTCCGCTGTCCGGTCTGCTTTCCCATCCCATCGCCCTTTTATGTCCGTCTCCGTCGGTAGCAGATCGACCACAATGTACTCGGCGCCCGGCTCGGGCTGCCGGGCTTCCTCCCACAGAGCTACCGCGCAGAACCCCAGCAGTACGGCATGTGCAATGGCGGACAGCCCCAGGGCGGTGACGAACCGGGGTCTAGAACTTGTACTCCGCCACCAGGACGAAATTGCGGCCGGGTTCATTGACTCCTGATCCGTGAATCCGGTAGTTCCGGTCGGTGACATTCTCGATCACCGCCGTCAGGGCCAGATGAGGAGAAAGCCGAACCCCCGAGCGCAAAGTCACCACTCCGTACCCCGGTGTACCACCCGGCGGAATCCTCTGGGTATCCGCCCGGTCACGGGTCGACAGCCGGTCTTGCTTGTCGGCGGCCGAAACCGCCGCTTCCACCCACCAGCGATCCGTGGGCTCATACCGCGCAGTGAAGTTTACGGTCAGCGGCATGATGCGGCTCATGGGTTCGCGTTTCTTGACCGGGTCCGACGTGGGGTAGGTGTCCACTTCGCCCTCCATCCACGTGAGGTTGCCCCGTAGCAGCCAGTCGGCCCCGATACGCAATGCGGCGGCCAGTTCCACTCCGTGGACGAATCCGTCACCCGCGTTCTTCTTGGTCACTTCCCGGTTTTCCTCGATGATCCTTCCGGTGGGCACCCGTAGTATCATGTCTTCGATGATGGTGTGGAAATATGCCAGCTCCAGGGATAAAGTTCCGGTTTCGGACCGCAACCCTGCCTCCCAAACCCAGTAATGCTCCGGCTCTACTCCGGGAGACGGCGTTTCGATTTCGTCGGTCCGGGCCGTGTCCAGTCGCGTCAGATCCGACAGGTTGGGGGCCCGAAATCCTTGCGATAGGCCTGCAAACACGTTCACCCCCGACCCGGGCAGTAGCTGATACAACAGACGCGCGCTGCCCACCACCGCACTCCAATCCTCCCGCAGGGACTCCGGCGCACCGGATACCGGATCCTGGAAACGGCCCACGTCGGCTTCGTAGCGATTGTATCGCACCCCTGATATCACCCGCAGACGCCCCGCCACGGCGGCGAGATTCTGGATGTAGACGCCCAGCGCGTCATACGTCGAATCGTCCCCCACGGGGCCCTGGATCCCCCGGGACTTCAGACTCCCATCCGCGGCGTACTTGCGTGAATAGGTGCTGACATAATCCCGATAGTATTCCCCGCCGTATACCCATTCCCCCAGGAAACCGTCCCTCGAGAGCTGAACCCCGACCCCGAACGTGTCGACGCTGAACCCCTGCCAGTCACGGGTCTCGTCCGCCTTTACGCGGTATTGGGTTTCCTCCTGCCGGTGATGCGAAACCACCACCTCAATCTGATCGGCCATGACCGAGTTCCCCGGCGCCCAGAGCCTCGCATAGGTCAGGTTGCGACGCTGGTCGAGAATCCGCTTCTTCTCGGAACCCACCGTGGTCCCGTGATAGCTGCGCCCGAAGACGGTCTTGTGCGCCCGCCACGCATCGTCCTGCAGGACGGTCTGATGCCCGACGGCGATCTTCAAGCCCCAGGGCAGCCGATAATCCGCGCGGAGATCGACATCCGCCTCCTCGTATCCGGTCTTCGGTTGTCTGCCCGCTCCGCTTCTCAAATCTCCAAAACGCTTCAGGGTCAATCCGGCATGAACCGCGCCTGAGGAACCCAGCGGGCCGTTGGCGTCCACGCGCCATATATGGGAATGCTCCGCCGAGCCGAAACGGTATTGGATGCGTGTCGGTAGAACGCTTCCCGTGAGCGGGTCCCATCCCGCCCGCGGGATGGCGTTCACCGTCCCTCCTATGGCGTCGCTTCCGAACAGCACACTCGCCGGCCCCCTTACCACTTCCATCCGGCTCACGCTGAAAGGATC
Source organism: Kiritimatiellia bacterium (assembly GCA_012961745.1). Classification (GTDB taxonomy): domain Bacteria; phylum Verrucomicrobiota; class Kiritimatiellia; order B70-G9; family B70-G9; genus B70-G9. The sequence continues at coordinate 6,465 of DTYT01000317.1, forward strand.
CACGGTGTTCCAGTACTGGTTGGGACCCTCGCGGAATACCGAGTTGTTCAACCGTATCCCGTCGATCAGCAACAGGGTCCGAAAACCGGTGAACCCGCGAAGGAAAGGTGATCCTTGCCCGTGGGCGGTTTTCTGGACCATCACAGAAGGCAGTTCCCGGAGCGCCTCGGGCGTCGTGCGGGCCGCGCGACGCAGAACAAGTTCCCCTTCCGTAAGGCAGTCCGTAACAAAGGGAACCTCCGTACGGGGGCTCTCGGTGCGTGTGGGGGTAACCACGATCTCCGGCAGGCGCCGCACCGGGTTGGTTTCCACCGCGGACGCTCCGCCCGTCAGCTTCCAGCCGACCAGCAAGGTCATGAGGCACCACCGCAACCCTGAGAATCGCAAAGACATTTCGCCTCCTTTCTCCGCCACGCGCTTTGCATAATATAAACGGTCCCCGCGCCGAAATGGTTCACGCCACCGCCGACGAGCGGACATGCACCGAATCTTCTGGAAGCCGCAAGCCCTCGTGCATTAGGATTTCGGCGGCGAAGCAGGACCGTGAAAAGGAACCGGTACAAGCGATTCGAGACGCTGTCCGATGCCGATCTGATGCAGCGGATACGCCGGGGTCGACCGGATGCATTTGCCGCCCTGGTCGAACGCTACCAGAAACCCCTCCTCAACTTCTTCCTCAGGCTCGGTGCGCACCGGGACGCCGAGGATCTCGTCCAGCAGACCTTCCTGAAAATCTACGCGGTCCGCGACTCCTATCGTCCTTCGGCCCGTTTCGCCACCTTTCTTTTCTGCATCGCCCGGAACCTGTGGATCGACTGGCTGCGCAGGGAACGCCGGCGGAAAGACATGCTGCTCGAATATCGCCAGACCGCCGCGGCCCGTGAACCATGCCGCGCCTGTCTGGAATCATACCTTGACGCCCAGGCCGCCCTGGCGGCACTCCCACACCACCTGCGGGTGGTTTGCGTGCTCACCGTCTACCACGGCCTGACCTATCGCGAAGTCGCGGAAGTGCTGGACCTGCCGGTCGGCACCGTAAAGTCACGAATGCATGCGGCGATCGGCAGATTGAGGGAGTTCATGTATGCCGGTGTCGGCAGACAGTAATGCTCACGGTTTCCTGGACGGCCCGGATGACGCGCGGATCATGGCCTACGTCCTGCACCGCGACTCGCCCCGCGAACGTGCGGCTTTCGAAAAGCAGCTCCGGGACAGCGACCTGCTCAAGGCCCGCGTCTATGAGCTCACCTCGCTGGTGCAGTGGCTGCGGTCCATCCCCGAGGAGGAGCCCCCGGCAGACCTGCCGGCCAGGACCATGCAGGCCGTGGGCCGCACCCCTTCCGGCACCGGGACCGATCACCTCACCCCCCCTGTGCGTGTCCACCGGCTCCTGCTTCCCATCGCGGCGGCCGCCGCCCTGCTCCTGGTTTCCGCAATCGTGGCCGTCAATCTCTCGGAACCCGACCGCCGGCGCCGGACCGCGCGTTCGGCCGAGTTTCTCCCCATACGCGATGCGTTGTCACAGGGACTGCGGTGGCTGGCATCCGCGCAGCAACCCTCCGGCATGTGGGACGCCGGAAGATGGGGCGGCGACCGGCGACATAACGCCGGATTGACCGGACTGGCCCTGATGGCTCTCTTGACCGCCGAGGGACATGAGGCGGAAGACTATTCCGACCATATCCGGCGGGCCGCGGGGTTCCTTCTCAGCATCCAGAAGGAGAACGGGTTTCTGGGAACTGACCAGGGAAGCTGCGCCATTGATCATTGCATGGCCACATGTGCTCTGCTGGAGGCGTATCACCGCTACCCCACCCGCCACCTCGCCGCCGCAATCGAGCAAGCGCTGCCTTGGGTGTCAAGTCTGGCCGGGTTCTCAAGCAGTGCCTACCAGGTCCCGGACCGCCGGGGCGGCGATCCCTTGGGCCTCTGGATTCAACTGGTGATGAGGCTTGCACAGCGGGAAGGCTTTGCGACCCCCTCCGAAGGGCCCGCCCCATCTTCCCGCGGAGAGCAGGTCCTGCGCCGCCGGGTACGGCCCTCCGCACGCGGCCGGCCTTCGGTCCAGATCCTGATCCGTCTGGCCGAAGCTCGTCATCCGGATGCCTCCGCCCCGGATTCATCCCCGCCGTGTGCCACCCGGGCGGTGATACGTATCCTGCAGCGGCAGGACCGGTCAGGCACGCTCGCCGGCAGTTGGGACGATCTGGATGGGTACGGCCGTATCGGCGGGCGCGTATACTCGACTGCCCTGGCGGTGCTTGCCTTGCAAGGCTACCTCGCCGGCTGACGTTCCACAGCAACCGGTAACCGGGGGGGGAAGGAAACTTCTACTCGGCAAACTCGTCCCATCCCGCCGGCCGCCAGCATAGTTCCTCCAGCCCGAACACGCGCGGCATTCCCGGCGGCGCGTCGGTCCGGTAGATTTCATCGTAGCCCCAGTTGCGCCGCGGCGCCTTGTAATACTGCCCGTAGTGCCAGGCCCCCGTCACCACTTCGCTGTACCAGATGTCGATGATGGCGCCGCGATAGGTCACCGTCTTGCCGCTCCACTTCTCCAGGAAGCGCAAGACATTCTCCAATCCACCGTTGTACTGGCCCGGAGTGGTCTCCTGGTTGCCGGTCATGATCACCGTGTAATACGTGGTGCTGCGCGCCACCCGGTTCTCGCAGTTGTTGTCCGCGCTGCGGGCATCCTGCCAGTCCCTCGAAAGGAAGGTGACC
>DTYT01000318.1 GCA_012961745.1 Kiritimatiellia bacterium
CCCCCCCCCGCCGGGCGAGATCGCGGCAAGCAACACCAGCCAATACAGGAACCGCGGGCGCCACTTCGGAACCCGCCGCGCGCTGGCACCGAATCCGTTCACCCAGTGTCCTCGTCGACCGCTCATGTCGGTCACACCCGGAACCCTACGATGAATACTACAATCGCCTCTCGAGCACCCGGTTGCAAATCAGAACTCGTAGTCAAATCGAAGTGTAACCCGGTGCTCATCCAGAGCCTCGTCCTCCAGATTCGAATCCTCGCGGCTGTACTCGTAACTCAGAACCCTTTCCAGGTGGCGCGTAAGATTGCGCGCGTATTGGAGACGGCCGGTGTAAGACCACTTCCGCTCGGTTTCCATGCCGGCTTCCAGCGGATCATCGATCTCATAGGTCACCGCCAGAGAGAGCCCCAAGTTGTAGATGAAGAGATCGTCCTTCATGAAACTGTAGGAATAGGTGGTCTTGGTCGTATCCTTGGTGGAGCCCATCGTTCTGGCCGGTTCGCGCGTCGCTGACAAGGTCTGGCGGGCAGTGCGACTCAACTGGTGATCAAGAGTCGCCCCGTACTGGAAGGTGACCTCGTTGCCCTCATCCACTTCTTCTTCCTTGTACGAGGCACTGAGGGTGAGCGCCAAGGTGCGGGTAAGGTCTCTGGTATCGGTAAGCGCCACTACGTGCGTGCGCTCCCAGGGGCCCATTTCCCCCTCCGTTTCTTCACGTTCGTAGCAAAAGGCGTACGTCAGCGCCGGTCGCTCCAACAGCTGGGCTTCCACCCCGATCCCCTCCGTCTTATCCCATCCGCGGTACACGTTGGTCTGGTTGACATAATCCTCCATCTCGTTGGCGTAACGGTAGAAGAGGGAAACCCGCGGAGTAGCCCTCCAGCGCGCGTCGAAACTCACTTGGGTCTTGTCATTGTCGTCGTCCTGATACCGTTGATCCTGATGCCGCTCGCGCAGAAAGGACCATCCCGCCGCCAGAGTCAGGCCGCCCCGCTCCCATTTGACGTCCGCGCTGTATTCCTGCCTGTCCCTCACGTCGCGCATTTTCCGGCGCTGGGGATCGTAGACATCCTCGGCGGATTCCGAGGTCCTCACCCACTCCGCGGCGGCATTCACCAGCAACCTGCCCAGTTCGGTGCCGGTGCGCAACCGAAGCGAGCCGAACGGACGTGAGGAATTGTCCAGGTCGGGACGGTTGGCGTGTCTCTCCACCGAGATGCTGGCATCGATGTCAAAGTCCGTATGCGGCGCCAGCTCGGCGTGCGAATTCAGGTCCAGGGCGGCAACACCGTAGAAATCCTTGCGCTCTTCGGTAGCCTCAGAAGGGCGCTCCCTTTCCACATTCGAGGAATATACCAGCTCAAGGCTCGATTGGGCGCTGAAATCGAAGGGCCCTAATCGCATGAACTGGCCCGCTGCCGTCCGCGGCAGCACCAGCCCCGCCGTGACAGAGAGCAGACACATGAATCCTCGCCGGGGAAAGGAACCCCACACAAGATATTGCTTGCGGGGCGACTCTATGAGCGTGCGGTCCGCCATTCAATCCGGGCCGTCTAGGAAATGCCGCCTATCGCAGAACCTTCTGCTCGGAATATTCGGTTACCGGCACGTTGGGTCCGGACTTGCCGGCGAAGTCCCCGGGCTCACCCCACTGTACCACCTTCCCGTTCTCAAAGTATACCCAGAACGTCTTGGGATTGATGGTCAGTGGAGGTGGGAGATATTCCCAGACTTCCGCCCATTCGCCGTCTTCGTATATCTTGGCAGCCCGGATGGTGTAGGGCTCTCCCATTACCTTCCGGACCTCGTCAGGTGTCATCCCTAGTTTCACCTTCTTGACCTTCTTGGCCGGCGTTGCACACCCGTAGACCACGGCCAGGACAAGCCCCACAATGACCAGTCTGAATATCCCCCTTCTCACGACATTCTCCTTTCTCCCTCGCCTCCAGGGCATCGTACAACCATGGTCGTACAAAAGCGGCGGGGAATCAAGATTTAAGCCGTGGGCAAGCGGAAAACGCCGGATCCCACCGCGCGGCCGCGAGAGCGCAGCCTGCGTGCCAGGTCGCGGGCTTCTTCGTAAAGCTCCGCCGGAAGCTCCGCACCTCGCAGCAGCAGGCTTTCGAGCAGTTTGAGTGCCTCCTCGTTCCGTCCTTGGGCCGCGCGCAGCTTGGCGATGTGCAGCAGAACCACCACGTCACCCGGTCGCATCTCGACACATTTCCGTAGCGCATCATCGGCCTCGGCAAACCGTCCCAGCGCTGTCAGTACCGCTCCCAGGGTGTCCCACGCCATGGCATTCCGCGGGTTGATGCGCAGCGCTTCTTCCGCCAGTACCACCGCCTCGCGGTTGCGACCCAGACAATGAAGGGTCCAGGCCAGCTCATTGAGCGCCCACTCCGTACGCCGTGCTTTCACCGCCGTACGGAAGCACACTTCTGCCAAGGCATATTCCCCCCGCAAATAATGCTGCCCGCCCAGGACCATGTTCCCCAGGTAATTCATCGGATCGCTCGTGAGAAGCTTCAGGGCGTGCTTCTCTGCCGCTGATCGCAGGCCCTGCCGGATATCGAGCCGGAGGATCAGCTCCAGCGCCTGCCTGTCCCAGGGGCGTCGGCGTAGAACCTCTTCGTAGTGCCGCCGCGCCGTGTCCAGTCTACCTTCCGCGGCCGCGATCTGTCCGATTACCAGTCGCACGCTGGGATACTGCTCCGCGTCGAGCTCTCCCAGCTTCAGCAGGCATTTCTCCACCAGATCATCATCACCCTCCGACTGTGCAACCATGGCCAGAGCCGCGCATGCCTTTGCATTTCGCGGATGTATCTGGGTAAGACGTTCCAGCAACCGGCGACTCTCGGATCGGTTACCCAGCAACGCTTCCAGCGCCACCCTTTCCAGGAGCAGTACCGCCGGAGGCAGGCCCATTTTCTCCAGCCGGTCCAGGTAACCCCGCGCCGCGGTGAAATCACCCTCCCGCATGGCTATCCGGGCCAACCCGAGCATCGCGCCGATATTGTCGGGGTCCTCCTCCAACACCTTCAGATACGCTTTCCGACTCGCCGGCAGCATCCTTCTCTCGAAGTAGAGTCGCCCCAGCGCCAGGTGAATGGCCGAGGGAGCCGCTCCCAGTCCTATGGCGCGCTCCAGGTCGTTGATCGCCATCCGGGGCCTTCCCGAAAGCGCCCAGGCCATACCCCTATCCACGAATGCCTGGGGATTCCGCACGTACCCGAAGTGGTAGGACAGCGACCAGATCCTCAGCCGGTGGTGAAGATCGCGGAGAAACGCATCGAACTCGTGCCGCACCTGGTCCCCATCCGGCAGGGCGATCCTGGCACCCAGCGCGTAAAGGTTGAGCAGGGCGCTGATATTGTTGGTGTCAAATAGACGCGCCATCCGGTATGCTTCCGCCGCCTCGTCCGGCCGACCGTTATCCTCCAGGAAGACGCCAAAATTGTTGGCCTCCTTGCTCAACACCCGGCGGTACCCCTTGAGGC
>DTYT01000319.1 GCA_012961745.1 Kiritimatiellia bacterium
GCACTTATCGTGCGCAGCGAGCCGGTGACGGTCGAAGTGATAGACGCGCTGTCCCAGCTGAAGGTGGTGGTGAGAGCCGGCGCGGGATACAACACCATCGACACGGCCCACGCCCGGCGGCGCGGCGTGGACGTGATGAACACTCCCGGAGCCAACGCCAACGCGGTGGCCGAGCTGGTAATCGCCATGATACTGGCCGACGCGCGTCATATCGTTGCCGCGGATCCCTCGGTGCGTTGCGGCAAATGGGAGAAGAAGAAGTTCATGGGCCGGGAGCTGGCGGGGAAGACCGTGGGCGTGGTGGGACTGGGTTACATCGGCAGGATGCTGGCCCGCCGCCTGGCCGGGTTCGAGTGTCGTCTGCTTGGATATGATCCCAATGTGAGTGCGCAGCGGGCGGCGGAGCTGGGCGTGGAAATGGTGGAATTGGGGCGGCTTTTTCAGCAGAGCGATTACATTTCCTTGCACGTGCCGGAGAACGCCGAGACCCGCGGTATGGTCAACTGGGAGTTGCTGCGGCGGATGAAACCCGGCGCCACTGTGGTCAACGCGGCCCGCGCCGGTATCGTTGTGGAAGAGGATGTGCGCCGGGCGAAACGGGAAATCGGCATCCGTTTCCTGAACGACGTCTATCCGCGCGATGAGGCCGGGTCCAAGAGCGTGGCGGACGTCGCGGACCTGATGCTTCCTCACCTGGGCGCCAGCACCCGGGAGGCCAACCGCAACGCGGCGCGCCGGGCGGCGGAGCAACTGATCGAGTACGATGAAAAGGGCATTGCCACCTACGTGGTGAACCGCGGTGTGCCTCCGGGCCTGGAAGAAGAATATGCCGAGCTGGCCTACATCCTGACCAAGCTTTGCCGGCAGATGGTGGGGAGCACCATCCAGTTGAGGCTGGTGGAGACCAGCTTCTACGGTGATCTCAAGCCATACCGCCGATGGCTCCTGGTTCCGATCGTGGCTGCGCTGAGCGAAGAGTTCGACCGTACGATGGACCCGGCGGCGGCGCGGCACTTTCTCCGGGAGAAGGGAATCGACTACGAGGACCGGGAGACCGACGAGGCCAAGGGATACCGGAACTCCATCACCGTGGACCTGACTGGGAGCGTGGACGCGGCCACGCTGCGCCATGCCAGTGTGCGGGGTACGGTGGCGGAAGGAACCATCATGGTCTCCCGGGTCAACGATTTCCACAAGTTGTATTTCGAGCCTCGGGGACACACGGTGCTGTTTACCTATCGCGACCGTCCGGGAGTGCTGGGGCAGATTGGCAGCCGCTTGGCCGCCGCGGGGATAAACATTGACGACGTACGCAATCCACATGACAGCCGGGGCGAGAATTCCATTGCGATCCTCAAGGTCAACAAGCCTGTGCCGCAGACGGTCGTGGACCAGATCAGCCGGAAGATCGAGGCTCATCAGGGTTTCTACATAAATCTGTGAACCCGAGCTCCGGGCCTTTGGCATCCGGGCGATGCCCGGTGCCGGAGTCGGTGCGGACGAGCCCGCTCATGTGCGGGGATGCCCGGGGCGCCGGCGGGCGGTTCCCCAGTTCGCCCTCACGAGGTGAACGCAGGAGGTTTTCCCCGTCGCAGGTCAGCGCCGTCGACGGTAGGGGAGAATCTGGCAGTTACTTGACCATCGCGCGTGTATTTCATAACGTAGCAGGTGTGATGAAACTGACGGGAACCAACGCCCTCCCGAAAGCGCGCAATGTTTCTTTGTCCCCCTGGGGTGTCCTGGTTGTCTCGGCGCTGATGTTCGCGGCGGCGGGGCCGCGCGCACACGGCGATAGGCTCGTTGATCGTGAAGTTGAATTTGCTTCCGGCCTGATATCGCTTGGTTTTCCGGACATGGCCGAGAAGGTGGTCGCCGAACTGGAACGCAAGCATCCCGGCTTGAAGGATCGGGTGGCTCTCATTCGCGCGGAGATACTGATTTCGCGCGGCAAGCTGGGAGAGGCCGAGGAGATCCTGGGGACGTTGCCTCCGGACAGTCCCAAGGCTCAGGCCATCAGTCTGGCCCTGGCGGCGGGGTATTACCGTGCGGGGCGGTTGGAAGAAGCCAAGCGGATTTACCAGGGATTTTTCGAGCATTTCAGAGGAAAGGTTCCCACCGATCCCGATCTGAAACGCTTCTATCAGGAGTCGGCGTATCGTTTCGGCCAGATGCTGAAGCAGGCCGGCGACTGGGAGGCGGCTCAGGAGGCCTACTCACGAGTGCTGGCAACGAAGCCGGGCAAGAGTGCGGAACGCAAGCTCATGGTCGAGATGGCGGATTTGTACGTGAAGCTTGCGGAGAAGGAATCGGACAGCGGAAAGAAGCAGCGCTATCTGAACGAGGCGCGTTCTCTGTGCGAGAAGATCCAGTGGGGCGGGTTGGATCTCTGGTTCGGGCAGTCGTTGGTCATCATGGCCGACATCAAGCTGGCCCAGGGTGACCGCAAGGGGGCGGAGAGATTCCTGCGCGATAATCTGGATCTGCTGAAGGAGATAGACCACTTCCTGAAGGCAAACGGCCTGCCGCTTTCGGAAAGTCCCATGGCGGGAGCGCGTTACCTTCTGGGGACGCTCTACGAAGAGCGGGGCCGGAAAATGCTGAGCGGAAGGGGCGACCGCGAGAAGGCGATCGAGGTTCTGGCCAAAGCTCTGCGGGAATATTTCAACGTTTTCGCCAAATACGGGGAGAGCGAGTGGGGCAGCCAGGCGGCGGTCAGAGGCAACGAGCTGAAGAGCTTTCTGGAGTCACTGGGCAGAACGGTGAAGGTGGACTTCGGTGCCTATCGACGCCAGGTTTCCGCCACGGAGTTTCGGCTGGCCGATGAGCTTTTCGCCGCCGGAAAGCATGACGATGCGATTCGAGAGTATCTGCGGGTTCTGGCCACTTTCCCGGAGAGCGGTCAGGCGCCGCGGGCCCTGGGAAATCTTGCGCGGGCGTATGCCGTCCAGGGGCGCCATCTGTGGTGCCTGGCGGTTTGCGGTTACCTGGGCGATCGATTCCCGGAAAAGGAAGATGCCGGTCTGGCGTTGCTGGGGGTGGGCAAATGGTACTTCGACCGGAATATGACCAACCGGTTTCTGAAGGTCTACGACATCTTCCTCGACCGATTCCCCCAGCATCCGCGCGCCCCGGGCGTGGCCTTCACTCTGGGGGGGGTGCTGAAGAAGGCGGGTCGCCCGGAAGACGCCCGCCGGTACTATGACCTGATTCTGCAGCGCTACCAGAAAAGCAAGTATTTCCTCAAGGTGCTGGATATCATGGCCTGGGACGCGTACCGGAGGGGGGACCACAGCAACGCGGTGGTGTACCTCAGGCGCAAGATGCAGGCCCTCCCCGCGGGGTACGAGAAGGCCCGGACGCGGTTCCAACTGGCCGATGCCCTCCTCAAGATGAAGCGCTACCAGGCCGCGCGGAAGGAATTCGAGGGGATCATGCGCTGGCTGATACCCAAGGACAGTGTTTTCAATGCCTCGACGGTTGACGCCGAAAGGAATCGCGGGATTCTCGAAAAGGCGGTGTTTTTCCGGGGGTACTGTCTGGCGCTGATCGCGCGCAGCGATCAATCCCGAGCCGCGGAAGCTCGTTTGGGGGCTGAGCAAACCCTGCAGCGCTTTCTGGTTTCGTTCCCGCGGTCGAAGCTGGCGCCGCTGGCGATGAGCGTGCTGGGCGAAGTACAGCTGGGGATGGGCAAGTATGACCAGGCCACCAAGACCTTCGATACTCTGGCCGAGCGCTACCCGGACTCGCCGGAGGGGCAGCGTGCCTTGTTCGAGCTGATCCGGGCGGCAATGGAAGTGGGCAAGTATCAGGTCGCCCGCGACGCCTTGGCGGGGATGGTGAAGAATGCTTCCAAGTACAAACCGGAGGACTTCGCCCGTGTCGGCCAATTGATGCTGGATTCGGGTCTCTACAAGGAAGCGGTGGAGGCGTTCCGCCGCGCCTTCACCGGCAAGGAGCGGGCGGTGCTGGAGCGCAGCCTTTTCGGTCTGGCGCGGGCATACTTCGAGTTGGGCGACTACTCGAAAGCCGCTGAATTCGCCCGTGACCTCCTGGAAAACTACCCACGCAGTGCGTTGTTCTATGACGCCAAGTTCATCTTGGGGCAGGCGTACCGGCGGTTGGGCCGCGCGGATGATGCCATCCAGGCGCTTTCCGACGTGTTCCGCTATGCAGACGACGGTGTTCTGATCAATCGCGCCAACCTGCTTTACGGGGAAATAAACGAGGAGAAAGGCGATCTCAGGGCGGCGCTGGCCTCGTACCAGCGTATCGCCTTGCTGTCCGATCCCCAGCGCGGGGATCTGCGGCCCATGATCGAAGAGGCGTTGTTGCGCAGCATTGGGCTGGGAAACGAGCTGGGATTGTATCAGGAAGTGATCGACACCTGTGATAGGTACTTGAAGCTCTTCCCGGATGGTGAAAAGATCGATCTTGTTCGGAAGGCCAAGGCGGAGGCCCGCTTGAAGGCCGCCCGGGAGCCGGGAACCGGGACCGGCGAAAGTGGGGAGCCGGCACTTGGAAACGAAATCTGAGGGTTGGCAGGCGGGACAGGCGCAGCTACGGGAGAGGAGAACGATGGAAGTGCGGGCATCCAGAAGAATGACGCTGGGGATGGTCGCTTTGGCGTTGGCGGCCTGTATGGCGCGGGAGGCTGTTGCGGCGTATGTCATTACCAAGCAGAACAAGCGTATCGAAGGCACCGACATCCGCGCCAAGGCCAACGGTGAAATCGTGCTGACGACCCCCCAGGGAACGCGGACTTTCTATCCCGGACAGTATCTCAAGGCGGTGGCGGACAAGCCGGCCGATTATGATCGGGCGGTGCAACTGGTCAATGCCGGCAAATACGCCGAGGCGGTCGAGATTCTGCAGGGTATCGTGCGGCGGTTCCGCTACCTGGAGTGGGACCAGCGGGCGCGGGCGCTGCTGGCTAAGGCCTACGCGGCGCGGGGACAGCACGGGAAGGCCGTGGATATTTTCGAAGAAATGTTCCGTATAGATTCCTCCCTGGCTGAGAACCGGGAGTTGCAGTGGGCCTATCGCCGTCAGTTGCTGGCGGCCGGGAAATACGCTGAACTGTCGCGGATACTGACAGAAGTGGTCACCCGGGGCGATCGCCCCGATGCGGCGCGGGCCTACCTCATGCGCGGCGACCTGAAGATGGCGCGCAACCAGGTGGAGTCGGCGGCCCTGGACTACCTGAGAACCGTGATTCTCTTCAAGGACCAGGAGGATGTGCAGCCGATGGCGCTTTTCAAGGCGGCCGAGGCCCTGGAAAAGCTGCTTGATGCGCGGGCCCGGCAGCTGTATGAGAAGCTGGTCAAGGAGTATCCCTCCAGTCCCTATGCGGCCAAGGCCAAGCGGAAGATTTGATCCGGAGAAAGTCCGTACCGGAAAGCGGTTTTGTGACAGGAGAGGGTGAAGCAAGGAGAGGCAACGATGATATGGCGCAAGAGGACAGGCATGGTGCTGGTGGTGGCGGCGGTTTTGACGATCTTGGCCTGGACGGTGCGGGCTCAGGAGGCCGCGCCCCCGGCGGAAGGCGCTCCCCCCGAAGGCGAGGTGGTTGCCGAAGAGCCGGCCCCGGCTCAGGGAATATCGTTCATAAGGGTGGTCACCGGAAGCGGATTCCTGGGGGTGGTCCTTTGGCTGGGCCTGCTGGCATGTTCCATTGCGGGAGTAGCCCTCATCGTAGACTCTCTGATTACAATCCGGGCCAAGAAGATCGTGCCGGAGCCCCTGGTGGAGTCCGTGCGGGAGGCCATGGGGCAAGGTGATGTGGTCAAGGCGTTGAAGCACTGCGAGGAGGTGCCGGGACCGCTGGCGAATATTCTTTCGGCCGGTTTTTCCAATGTACAGGAGGGGTTTGAGGCCATCCAGGACGCGGTCGGGATCGCGGCGGACATGGAGAGTGAGAAGCTCCTGCAGCGGGTAACCTACCTGAACGTGGTAGGCAACCTTGCCCCTATGCTGGGGCTGCTGGGCACGGTTCAGGGCATGATATTCGCCTTTGCCACTTTGGGTACTCAGCAGGCCGGGGCGGCCCAGCAGGCCATGCTGGCGTTGAACATATCGCAGGCCCTGTTCACCACCGCCGCCGGACTTTCGATCGCCGTGCCGGCGCTGGGTTTCTTCTACTACTGTCGTAACCGGGCCGCGAAGATCATCCTGGGAATGGAGGCCCTGACCATAGACCTGATCAAGTCGCTGCGCAACGTGGAGATCGTGGAAGAATAGGGGAAAGGATAGAAGAAGACGCCGATGCCCACAACGCGGAAAGGGAAAAGACGGAGAGCGGATGCGGAAGGCGGAGGCGCGATCAACATGACCCCCATGATCGATATCGTCTTCCAGATGATCATCTTCTTCATCTGTACCGCCGAGCTGGAGCGCACCGCGCTGGACGAGACGATCAAGCTGGCGTTGGCACCCCACGGGCCCGCGGTGGAGAAGAAGGACCCGCGGACGATTGTAGTGGACGTCGACGCCCGGGGGCGCATCAAGATTGCGCGCGTTCCCCTGTCGGTCTCCACGCTCAAGGCCATCCTGAGGAAGGCGGTCGCGGAGTACGGGCAGGGGACGCCGGTGGTCATCCGGGCCGACGGTAAGACGCGTCATGAGACTGTGCGGCGCGTGATGGATGCCTGTGCCGCCGCGGGACTCTGGCGGGTAAAATTCGCCGCGATCAAGGAGGCGGCCTACCAGTCCCGCTCGGGGCGGTGAGGAGGGTGGCAGGTACGGTGGCGTTCAAGCGTCAGCGCAGGCGGGAGGCGACGGGGCAGGTGGGCGAGATACCCATGACCCCGATGATTGATATTGTCTTTCAGTTGCTGGTGTATTTCCTGGTCACGCTCAAGCCGCAGGAC
>DTYT01000320.1 GCA_012961745.1 Kiritimatiellia bacterium
ACCTGGGACCGGCCATGGCGGCGGAGGCTTTAAGGCCCTTTTCCCGACGCGGTTTGACCGTCCGGTTCGTGTCCAATGTCGATGCGACCGACTTCGTGGAGAAGACGCGCGACCTGGATCCGCGATCCACTCTGTTTGTCATTTCCTCGAAGAGTTTCACCACTGAGGAGACCATGACCAACGCGGCCACGGCCCGGCAGTGGTGTCTTGCCGGGTATGGGGGAGACAGACGGGCAGTTGAGCGGCATTTCGTGGCGGTATCCACGAACCGCGGGAAGGTGGCAGAGTTCGGCATTCATCCCGAGAACGTGTTCGAGTTTTGGGAGTGGGTGGGGGGGCGTTACACGATGTGTTCAGCAGTCGGTCTATCCCTCATGTTGGCGATAGGCCCGGACAATTTCCGTCAGATGTTGGCCGGATTCCACACGATGGATGATCATTTCCGGACTGCTCCCATGAAGCGCAACGCGCCTCTGCTGCTGGGATTGCTGGGGGTATGGTATACGAATTTTTGGGGGGCTGAGACCTGGGCGGTGATTCCATATGATCAATATCTGCACCGTTTGCCGGCCTATCTCCAGCAGCTGGACATGGAGAGTAACGGCAAGTCGGTGTCGCGTTCAGGGCGTCCGGTGGCTTGGCGGACCGGGCCGGTTCTCTGGGGCGAGGTGGGGACCAATGGGCAGCATTCCTTCTTTCAATTGCTGCATCAGGGGACGCATTTGGTACCGGTCGATTTTATCGGGTTTGCGCGCAGCCATAATGAGCTGGGCGATCACCACCAGAAACTTATCGCCAACATGTTTGCGCAGGCTAGTGCTCTGGCGTTCGGACGCCCCCGGGAGGAAGTTGAGGCGGAGGGAACTCCGGAGCGACTGGCCCCATTCCGGGTTTTCCACGGGAATCGTCCCTGCAACGTCATCATGGCCACGCGATTGACGCCCGGGGTACTGGGGCAGCTGATCGCCCTTTACGAGCACAAAGTCTTCGTCCAGGGCGTAATATGGAACATATTTTCTTTTGACCAGTGGGGGGTGGAATTGGGAAAGCGCATCGCCGGCCGGATCCTCGGTCGGCTCAGGCGCGAAAGCGATGGGCCGCTTGATGCGGCTGCGGAACATCGGCTGGGCCTTTACCGCAGACTGAGGGAGACGGAATAACGTATGCCGGATGACGGAATCCAACCGGGGGGAAGGACGACCATATGGCGGGTGGATCTGGTTTGGAGTTGTTCGAGAAGTATGGGGCGGTGAGGGCGGGCCATTTCGAGTTGCGTTCTGGCCTGCACAGTGACCGATACTTCCAGTGTGCACTGCTGATGCAACGTCCCCAGGTTATGGAGGAGATTTGTGGTCGGCTGGCGGAGGCGGTAATGGAAAGGATCGTTCCCGAGGATCGGCCGCAGCTGGTAGTGTCGCCGGCCATCGGCGGAATAATCCTGGGATACGAGCTGGCGCGGATCATGGGATGCCGGGCAGTTTTTCTCGAGAAGGAAGGGGGGCGGCTGGTTCTGCGCCGAGCATTCGAGATACGGGAGGGAGAGCGGGTGCTTGTGGCCGAAGACGTGATCACGCGTGGGGGAAGGGTGCGCCAGACCATCGCGCAGGTGACTGCCCGCTGCGCGCGGGTGGTCGCGGTTGCGGTTCTGGTTGACCGTCGGGGAGGAGATGTGACGCTTGACTATCCGCTGGTAAGTGTTGTTCGTGCCGTCCCGAAAGTATGGGATGCGGCGCAGTGTCCGCTTTGCGAGCGCGGAATACCCTTGGAACATCCGGGCAGCTGAAGTAGGCTGGGCGACTACGCGGCAGCAGGCGAACCGACCGGCTGACGCAGGGTACCGGAGAGCAGGAGGAACAAGATGGTGGGAGCAAGAAAAGTAGTGCTGGATGAGAAAGAAATACCGCGCCAGTGGTACAATATCCAGGCGGACCTGCCACGGCCGGTCCCCCCGCCCCTGGGACCCGACGGCCAGCCAGTGAAGCCCGAGATGCTTGCTGCGGTTTTTCCGATGAGTCTTATCGAGCAGGAAGTCAGTACGGAACGCTGGATTGATATCCCCGAGGATGTTCTGGAGAAACTTTTGCTCTGGCGACCTACGCCGTTGCAGCGGGCTTGGAACCTGGAGGGGGCGTTGGAAACGCCGGCCCGGATCTACTACAAGAATGAGGGGGTTTCTCCGCCGGGAAGCCACAAGCCCAAT
Source organism: Kiritimatiellia bacterium (assembly GCA_012961745.1). GTDB lineage: Bacteria > Verrucomicrobiota > Kiritimatiellia > B70-G9 > B70-G9 > B70-G9. The sequence continues at coordinate 2,201 of DTYT01000320.1, forward strand.
ACTGCGGTTCCCCAGGCCTACTACAACCGGGTTTTCGGCGTGAAGCGGCTCACGACGGAGACGGGTGCCGGGCAGTGGGGGAGTGCTCTGTCGATGGCATGTTGTCTTTTCGGGCTGGAATGTCGGGTCTACATGGTGCGGATCAGTTTCGAGCAGAAGCCGATGCGGAAATACATGATGAGGGTATGGGGGGCGGAGTGTATTCCCAGCCCGAGCACTCTGACCGACTCGGGCCGCCGGATTCTAGAACGTGATCCGGACACGCAGGGTAGTCTGGGGATCGCCATCAGCGAGGCGGTGGAAGAAGCCGTCAAGCGCGAGGACACACGTTATTCACTGGGCAGTGTACTCAATCACGTTCTCCTCCACCAGACGATCATTGGGCTGGAAGCGAAGAGACAGATGGAAAAGATCGGTGAATATCCGGATGTCATCATCGGCTGTGCGGGAGGGGGATCCAATTTCGCAGGTGTCAGTTTTCCTTTTGTGGCTGACAAGATTGCGGGACGTGACGTGCGCGTAGTGGCGGTCGAGCCTGCGGCTTGTCCGACCCTGACCCGGGCGCCTTACGTGTATGATCACGGTGACGTCGCCGGGCTGACGCCTCTGCTGGCGATGCATTCGCTGGGGAGGACGTTCGTGCCGCCGCCGATTCACGCGGGCGGGCTGCGCTACCATGGAATGGCCCCCCTGGTCAGTCATGGAGTGCGCGAGGGACTCATAGAGGCGGAGGCCTTGCACCAGCTCGAGTGCTACGAGGCTGCGGTGACGTGGGCACGCACCGAAGGCGCCATTCCCGCGCCGGAAACGTCTCACGCCATTGCGCAGGTCATACGTGAAGCCAAGAGAGCACGTGAAGAAGGCAAGGAGGAGGTCATCCTGTTCAACTGGTCGGGGCACGGACTCCTGGATCTGACCGCCTATGACGCTTATTTTTCCAGGAAGCTGTCCGACTATGCTCTTTCCGACGAAGAACTCAGGAAGTCGCTGAGTTCGGTCGAAGGCCATCCTCGCCCGGAATAAGCGGCTGGGAGGGCGTTCCGGCAGGAGCCGGAGGCTTACGGGTATCAGGTTCGGGCGGCGAGCGTCTCTGCCAGCTCTTCGGCCAATTCGCGGGCGGCCTCAAGGGCCAGTTCCCGTCGCTGATCGCTGTCGCCGTAGATCGCGGGATTCTGGCCGTCAGCCCAGGCTACACTGAGCTCCGGGATACCCACGAACTCCAGTAGGGCGCGAAGCTGCCGCGTGAGGGCATCCCGCGGATCGTCCTCCTTGTAGACGCCCCCGGAGGCGGCCAGAAGAAATGCCCGTCCTATTGAATGAAGGGGCTTTACGGTAATTCCTTCGAACTGGAACAGGATTCCCGGTGAAAAGACCTGATCGATCCAAGCCTTTACGATTCCCGGAAGGGAGAAGTTCCACATCGGCGTAGTAAATACAAGAACGTCGCCGTCCCTGATGCGCGACGCCTGCTGCACCGCGTATTCGCAGGCCCGGCGTTCCTCCTCGGTCGGTTGGTAGCCGGGGTCGACCGAGGGGTAATACAGCGCGCGTAGCGCTTGGGCGGAAAGAAACGGCGGCGGTTCGTTGTACAGATCGATATTGTCTATCTCTACCTCCGGATTTTTCTCTGTCAGCGTCTCGAAAAAAGCGGCGGCGAGTTGTTTGCTGGCGGATTCCTCGATCGGTTTCGGGTTCGCGCAGACGTGAACGACTTTCATTTCATCTCCTTTCTGCCTTCAGCGCAGCAAGCTGGCCGCAAGTGAACTCAGAATATGGTTTGCATGTCAACACTTTGGTTTTCCTTTTTGACCGGTGGTAACAGCTTGGCGAGGTAGGCTTCCAGTTCGCGTCCGTATTCGGTGTCCTTGCCGAGTTGGGTTAGCTGCCGGTGAACGATTAGCAGGCCGGAACTGGATTCTGCCTCGCTGGCCGACGCGAATCGTTTTTCCGGATCACATTCGATAAAACGTCGCAGCAGGTCCACCAGGGTGTCATTGCGCCGTACGTCTTCGGGCAGCATTTGGGGTATCCGGTCCGGGAGGGAGCGCTTCACCTGAGAAGTTCGGCTTCGGAGCAACGCCCCCTTTCGATCAGTGAATGTCCGGTCAGCATTTCCAGCCCTACGATGCCCACGCTGTAGATATCGGATTGCACAACGAATTCCTCGCGCCGGTGAATCTCAGGAGCCATGTATACCGGACTGCCGAGCAGAAACATCGGCCGCTCGCCGATGCGGATGGCGCGACCGTAATCAATGAGCTTCACGTACCCCAGGCGGTCGATCATGATGTTAGAAGGTTTCACGTCGCAGTGGAGAAATCCCAGCTCGTGGAGCGTTTCCAGTCCCCGGAGCACTTGCCGCATGATGTATAGGGCAACTCCCGGCTGAACGGCCGGGCGGACGCCGCCCAGTCGGAATATCACATCAGTGAAGCGACTCCATTCTTCGGGAGACGATTTCTGATGCACTGGCTCGAGATGCCGGCTGCCGAGTAAGAAGCGCAGGTCGAATCCCGGGATCGCCTCCATCTGCACATAGCCGATGCCGTCCGTTTCTTCGTACACATCCCGGGCCACGAGGTTGGGGCTGCGGATGGTCTGCAGTATGGATGTCTGTGCTGCGATGCGGCCCATATCCGTCCAGTATTCCTTGGGGGAGCGGTAGATGCAGGGATCGAACAACTTGATGGCGTGCCGGGTAATGCACCCACGCGATCCCTGGCGCAGTCCGAGGAAAACGATTCCCTGGCGGCCCCTGCCCAGTTCCCTTGCGAAACGGTAAGCCACCGGATAGTAGATAGCCTGTTGCTCCACCAGATTGCGATAGTTCTCCTTGAGACGATCCATGGTTAGAGTCGGGGTGATGGATTCCGTGGATTCCGAAGCGGTTTGGTAACGGTCGGCTTCCACCAGGGTAGTGTCCGGCGGCAGATCATCCGCTACAGGTTCTTTCTGGGGTTCGCCCTTCATGAGCAGTTCTAAACTCTGACCCCGCGTGCGCGGAAAGTCAACTGTGAGCCCGGAGCCGGTTGAGGCGCGCCCGGCGCAGCGGACTGCTTCCCCGGAACGAAGATTCCTTGACCGGCGGCCGGCGGCGGGGAGTGAGCCGGGGCAGGGGTGTTGCAATCGCGGTCAGAATCGGCGAGTGTGTGATAGTTATGAAGGCCATTTTGCAGGTCCTGAAGGAAACCTGGTTGGTTGTCCAGGAGATGGCACCGTATCTTCTCTTCGGATTCCTTGCGGCGGGATTCCTTTCGGTATTTGTCTCGGCGGAGCGCATCCGCGAGAAACTGGGGGTTGGTGGATGGCGGGGCGCGCTACGTGCGGCACTGTGGGGCGTCCCGATGCCGCTGTGTTCCTGCAGTGTCATCCCGGTAGCTCTTTCCTTACGACGACACGGGGCCGGAAGGTCCTCGACGGCGTCTTTCCTTCTTTCGGCGCCGCAGACTGGCGTGGACAGTATATTGGTCACGCTTGCGGTGCTGGGCCCCTTTTTCGCAGTGATCCGCCCTGTGGCGGCGTTCCTTACCGGGGCGATCGGGGGCATGATCGTAGGTCGTCTTGCGGAGCGGGATCCCCCACTCGGGGATGAGGCAGCCGCGTGTACCGAGCCGTGTTGTCAGCCGGCATCTGCGGCGCGAAAGGTGGGACGCGCCTTGCGATACGGCTTCGTCACCCTCCCGCAGGATATCGCGGTCGAACTGCTGGCCGGGATCCTGGTGGCCGGGCTGATAACGGTTTTGGTCCCGGAGGATTTCTTTATGGGTCTGTTCGGCAAAGGGTTGCTGTCCAAGTTGATCATGATGGCGGTTGGAATCCCGGTTTATGTCTGCGCTACCGCATCGGTACCGATAGCGGCCGCGTTGCTGTTGAAGGGGGCATCGGCGGGAGCGGTCTTGGTTTTCCTTATGACCGGTCCGGCCACCAACGCGGCTTCACTGGCGGCTTATCGGCGTATGCTCGGCACACGGGGCCTAGGCATCTATCTGCTGGTAGTTGCTGGCTCGGCGCTCGCGTGGGGGATGTTGGTGGATTTCGTTCTGACCGAGGCGCGGCTGAAAAGCTTCGTGGGGTGGTCGGGGGGAAGGCTTCCGCAGTGGCTGACATTGGGCTGCGCGGTCTTTCTTCTGGTTATTCTCGTGCAGGCCGCCTACTTGCGCTATCACCGCCATGGTCATGGGGGATGGGGGAGAGGGGACCACGGGTGCTTGCGCTGAGGCATCCTGCGGGCTACGGTGCCGGGGGGTGGGAGGCTCTCGATCTCGGACGAGAGGTGCTTGAGCGGGGTTGGCTGTGCCGCGCCAGCCCTGATTGCGGCGCAAGGGATTTCGACTTCCGCCAGCGCACTGTGCTTTGGGTGTTGCAGACCCGTGACGTTAATCGAGTTGCAGCTGGGGACGGGGGCCGATCGGTGTGGGCAGGCGGGTGGTTACGACATAGGAGGACAATACCATCGAGACGATTATGGCCATCTGGATGAGTGCGGCGATGGGCGGGGAGAGGAAACCGGTCTCCGCGGCGACTGCACTGACAATGAGCCCGAATTCGCTCGCCTGTCCCAGTCGAAGGCCGGTTTCGTTCGAGAAGCCGCGTTCTTCGCCAGCCGAACGGAGGAGGAGGGAGCTGTAGAGCGGCCGGACGGTGAGGATGAGAACGCCCACAACTAGTGCGGGCATCCAGGCGCTGCCAATGTGCGCGAGATCCAATTTCAGTCCCAGGGTGAAGAAGAAGAACATCAGGAAAAAGTCCCTCAGCGGCTTGAGTTGCTCGGCAATGACGTAGGCGATCTTGCTGCGGGCCAGAGAAACTCCGCCGATGAAGGCGCCGATTTCGGCGGAGAGACCGAACCGCTCGGCGACTGCGGCCGTGCCGAGTCCCCAGGCAAGCGAGAGAATAATAAGCACCTCAGGATAGCGATCGGCACGCCGGAGCATGGTGCGCAGGATGAACCGTTCGCCGAGGAACGCGGCCGCTACCAGGAAGACCGCCTTAAAGGGAAGGGCCGCCACGGCGGTGGATCGGCCAGAATCCAGAAACGGGCCTGATCGCAGCAGGGTAATGAGAACGACTGCCAGGAGATCCTGAGCGATGAGAATCGCGATGCACAACGCCCCCATTCTACGCTGGTGAAGGGTTGTGGTGGGCAGCAACTTTACTACCAGAATCGTGCTGGAGAACATTGTGGCCAGACCACAGATATGGCTCTGTAGCGGGTCCACACCCCACAGGTAGAGTACCGCGAATACCAGTATCCAGGAGATTAAGGCACCGGCTGCAGTCACAAGCAGTGTAGTGCGGAAGAACTTGAGGATACGATCCGGGTGAAGGACCATGCCTGCCAGGAAGAGCAAAAGGGTGATTCCTAGCCGGGAAGAGATATCGACGAAGGTGGAAATGAACTCGCCTTCGATCCGCAGTAGCGCGGGCGCCAAAATCAGGCCGGCGGCGAAATAGGCGACGATCACCGGCTGGCGGAAGACGACCGTGAGCCAGGCCAGTAGTCCGCAGCCGATCACGATCAGGCTGATGAGCATGAAGTAATCGCCCACGGCCGAGATTGTGGGACAGATCGGCGGGAATGTGAAGCCGTTGTTACCGCCCGGCCGACGGGAAGAAGGCGGTAACCTTGACTTGACCGGACCGCGCACCTAATCTGGGCGGCGACCTGCGGGGAGACAGGAATGGGAAACGAACTGCGGGAGCATAGGCTTCGTAATCTCCGGCGGCTGCAGGAGTTGGGATATGAGCCTTATGGAGAGGCCTTTTCGCGTACGGGCAATCTGGGTCTCGTGTGCGCAAGGCCGGAAGGAGACGAGGTTCGCATAGCCGGCCGGATGGTTTCGCGGCGGGAGATGGGCGGGAGTATTTTTGCGCACCTGCAGGACGCATCGGGTCGGTTGCAGATCTACTTGAAGCGCGATCAGGTTGGGACAGACGCATTTTCCGCCTTCCGTATACTGGACTTGGGCGACATCATCGGGGTGGAGGGGCAGCTGTTTGTCACCCGGACCGGTGAGAAGACCGTCAAGGTTTCATCATGGCGACTGCTGTCGAAATCACTTCTACCGCTGCCGGAGAAGTGGCACGGGCTCCAGGACGTCGAGATCCGGTACCGGCGGCGCTATCTGGACATTATATCCAATCCGGGTGTGGCCGACGTATTCACTGCCCGCAGCCGGATCTTACGGCGCGTGAGGCAGGTGCTTGACTCGGAAGGCTACCAGGAGGTCGAGACTCCGATTCTCCAGCCGATGGCTGGCGGCGCGGCGGCTAGGCCGTTCCGAACCCATTGTGAAGCTCTGGGCCGCGCTCTGTATCTGCGGATAGCGCCGGAGCTTTATCTGAAGCGTTTGCTGGTGGCGGGATTTGACCGGGTTTACGAGCTGAGCCGGAATTTCCGCAACGAGGGAATCTCGCGGCAGCACAATCCGGAGTTTACTATGCTGGAGCTCTATGAGGCCTATGCGGATGTGAATCGCATGAAGGTAATGGCGCAGATGATAGTCGTCGAATGCGCGCGGGAACTGCACGGGGAAGCGAAGGTGCGACTGCATGGCGGCGGGGTGCTTGACCTGAGTCCCCCATGGCCGGAAATACCCTTTCGCGAGCTGGTGTGGCAGGTCGCCGGTGACGACTGGTTCACCCTTTCGGTTGAGGAGGCGCGGAGACGAGCCGAATCTCTGGGACTGACGGTACCGGCCGAGTGGGGCAGGAGCGAGATCACGCAAGAGATATTCGAGAAACTGGTTGAAAGAAGGCTCATGCGTCCCACATTTGTTACGTCCTTGCCCGCTGATCTGGTTCCGCTGGCAAAGTGTAGCGCGAACGACCCGGAGACGGCGGATGTCTTTGAGTTGGTGATCGGAGGCATGGAGATCGCTCCCGCCTACAGCGAGCTTAACGATCCACTGGAGCAACGCCGGCGATTCGAGCAGCAGTGTGGGGGAGACGCCTCGCGCGTGGACGAGGACTTTCTGAATGCACTCGAGTACGGTATGCCGCCCGCCGGCGGCATGGGGATAGGAATCGACCGGCTTACCATGATATTGACCGGCGCGGACTCGATTCGTGAGGTGATTCTGTTCCCCTTGCTGCGTTCCGGAAGTGATCGGTGAAAATGGTGGTTCGCACGCCCGTAGGAGCGAAATGAGACTTCCGGTGTCATTGTTCCTGGCCTTACGTTACCTGCGCCCGCGGCGGACGTTCATCTCTGCGGTTACGGTGATCTCCGTGCTTGGGGTGACGTTGGGGGTGGCGGTCCTGGTGGTGGTTCTTTCGGTGATGAGCGGGTTCGATGGCATGTGGCGCGAGAAAATTCTGGGGTTCAACGCGCACGTGACGGTTACCGGTAGCCGCGGGATAATCTACGACATCGACCGGCTGATTACCGAAGTCGAGCGGGTGGGAGGCGTGAAGGCGGCCGTTCCATTCGTTCAGGGACTGGTTTTCCTGCAGCGCGATGACAACGTATACACACCCATGCTCCGGGGGATCGATCCCGGTGGGGAGGGCAGAGTCAGCCGGATTCCGCGAAGCATCGTTGCGGGACGTTTCGATGTGACCGGCAACGGGTTGGTAGTCGGGGTGGATCTGGCGCGGGAATTGGGGCTTAGAGTAGGTTCGCGGGTGCTGGTGTATTCACCGGCGGGCTTTATTTCCGAAGAGGAAATACGGTTGCCTGAAGAGATGGTCGTCAGGGGAATCTTCGAAGTGGGGATGTGGGATTTCGACATGGGTTACGTACTGGCGTCTCTGGAAGCTGCCCGCGATCTCTATGGATTGGAAGAGGGTGTTCACGGGCTGCAGGTGATGACGGTTGATCCTTTCCGGGCTGCGGCGATTGCGCATGAAATCGCGGAAAGCATAGGGCCGGGCTACCGGGTGATGACGTGGATGCAGCTCAACCGCCAGCTTTTTGCGGCCCTCCGGGTCGAAAAGAACATGATGTTCTTCCTCCTCATATTCATTACGGTGGTAGCGGCGTTTGGTATCACGAACACGCTGATAACGCTGGCGGTGCAAAAGACACGGGAGATTGGACTGATGAAGGCGCTGGGTTTTCCTTCGGGAACGATCATGAGGATCTTCCTGTGGCAGGGCTGGATTTCCGGCGCAATCGGGACCGGGTTCGGACTGGCTCTTGGATTGTTGGCTCTCCGCTATCGCAATGGGATCCTTCGCTTCCTGTCGGCCAGTTTCGGCCTGGATCTCTTTCCCAAGGAACTGTACCGGCTCAGCGAGATCCCCGCCCGGACTTCATTCCAAGACCTGGTTACAGTAATCGTGGCGGTTCTGGTGATCTGTACGGTAGCCGGCGTAATCCCGGCATATCGTGCCGCCCGGCAGGATCCCGCGGGGGCCTTGCGCTATGAATGAGCACGACCAGCCGGAGCAGGGAAGCGCGATTGTCATAGAGGCCCGTGACGTTTACCGGACATTCGTTGTGGGAGGCTCTGAGGTCCCGGTGCTACGGGGGATATCTTTGCAGGTACGGAGGGGGGAAACACTGGGTGTAGTGGGCGCGAGCGGTGCCGGCAAGACAACCTTGATCAATGTTCTGGGGGCCCTGGAACCCACGACCGGCGGCGACGTTTGGTTTCGCGGGCGGGCGTATTCCGAAATGAACGTTCGCGAAAAGACGCGCCTGCGGGCCGCCTCGATGGGATTCGTATTCCAGGCCTATTACCTGCTGCCGGAGCTTTCGTTGCTGGAGAACGTGATGCTGCCCGCCATGGTAAGGCGGGGCGCAGTACGGTCGTCGGACTCCATACGTAGCAGAGCATTAGAGTTGTTGGAGAAGGTGGGACTGGCACACCGAACGGATCACCGTCCGGCGGAACTTTCGGGCGGAGAGCAACAGAGAGCCGCCCTGGCCCGGGCATTGATGAATGATCCGGAGGTGGTTTTCGCAGACGAGCCGACCGGAAATCTAGACAGTGTCACGGGGAAGCAGGTTCTTGACTGTCTCTTCAGTATTGTCGGTGACGGAAGTCACAGTCTGGTTCTGGTGTCCCATGACCGGAATGTGGTAGAACGGTGCACGAGGGTGGTGCACATTCACGATGGGCGCCTGCTAGGGGAGCAAGGCTCCGGTGACTAGAACCGTGGCAGCGGAGGAGCCGGGGTGGGAGTTGGTCACTCAGGTTAGAGAGGGAGTTGGAGATGAAGGTCTACCTAAACGGCAAGCTGCTGGATAAGACGGAAGCGCGGATTTCGGTATTGGACCACGGTCTGCTGTACGGAGACGGAGTCTTCGAAGGAATTCGGGCCTATAATGGCCGGATATTCATGCTGGAGCGTCATATCGACCGATTGTATGCCTCGGCGCGGGCGATTGCCCTTGAGATACCCATCAGCAAGGAACGCATGGCGGCCGATATAATCCGGACCTGTCGCGCCAATCGGATCCGCAACGGCTATATTCGTCCCATTGTCACGCGCGGCGTCGGAACGCTGGGGCTCAATCCGTTCGTGTGCCGGAATCCGCAGGTCATCATAATCGCATCCCGGATACAGCTTTACCCGCCCGACCTGTACGAAGAGGGCCTGGAGCTGGTGACCGTCGGCACACTGCGCAATCTGCCGGAGGCCATCAATCCGCGTATCAAGAGCCTGAATTACCTTAACAATATTCTGGCCAAGATAGAGGCTTTGAATGCCGGGGTGATGGAGTGCATCATGTTGAACGCGCAGGGATTCGTCGCTGAGGCCTCCGGAGACAATGTTTTTGTAGTCAAGGGCAATCGCATCGTTACTCCTCCTTCCTGGTGTGGAGCGCTGGAGGGGGTAACCCGTGGAGTGGTCATGGAACTGGCGGCCGAGATGGGCTATGATGTGAGGGAAGAGGTGCTGAGCCGGTATGATCTCTATACCGCGGAAGAAGTCTTCCTGACCGGCACGGCGGCCGAAATAATTGGGGTTGTGAAAATCGACCGCCGGGCAGTAGGGGCGGGGAGCCCAGGGCCTGTTACGCGGTCGCTGATGGCCGCGTTCCGGCAGCTTGTCCGGCGATCGGGTACGCCGATTTGGAGTACGGGGCAGACGGATGCTGTGTGACAGGTGTCATAAGAACCAAGCCACGGTTCACCTTCACCAGGTGGAGGGCGGGAAGGTGAAGAAGCTGCACCTGTGCGAGGGATGTTGTGGCGAACTGGGTCTGGATCTGGAATCACCGGTTTCGGTCGCCGACGTGATGCTCGGGATGGGGATCAGCACCACGCAGGAGCGCAAGGGAGGCAGGAGGTTGAAATGTGAGTGGTGTGGTCTCACCGCGTCGGCGTTCAAGAAGACCGGTAGGGTTGGATGTCCACGCTGTTACCAGACCTTTGAGAAGGAGGTGCTTCAGTTGGTGCGGGCGTTGCATCGGCATGACCGGCATGTCGGCAAGGTTCCACGGCGCGGGCGAAGCGGTCCGCCGTGCCGGGCGTCGCTCAGGGATCTTCGGGAGGCCCTCCGGAAGGCCGTAGCGGAAGAGCGCTACGAAGAGGCCGCCAGGTTACGCGACCTGATCAATGAACACGAAAAGGGACAAGCGTCCACGACGACCGCGTAAGTCAGTGGTGGATCGCTTTTTTGCACGTGGGCATTCCTGGCTGACCCGGGCCGACTCCCAGGACGTGGTGATTTCCAGTCGAGTCAGGCTGGCTCGGAATCTCGCCACACATCCATTCCCTGAGCGGTGTACTCCGGAAAAGAGGAAGGAGATATGGGATACCCTCAGGACGGTCGTCCTGGGATTACCCGAGCTGGAAAAGGCGATCAGTGTCGAAATGACGGCGCTGACGGAGCTCGACAAGCTGTTCCTGTTGGAGCGGCATCTGATCAGCCGGGATTTCATGGAGACCGGCGAAGGAGCCGGGCTGGTCGCGCTGCACGACGGCAGGGTTTCGATCATGGTCAACGAGGAGGATCATGTCCGGCTGCAGGTCGTGCTTCCGGGGTTGGAGCTGACCTCGGCGTGGGAGGCGGCGAGTCGGCTGGACGATGGTATCGACGCGGCTGTTGGGTATGCCTTCTCGAGCCGGCTGGGATACCTTACAGCGTGTCCCAGCAACGTGGGTACGGGAATGCGTACCAGCGTGATGGTGCATCTTCCGGGCCTTGTGCTCAGCCAGGAAATGGAGCCGATAGTCCGCGGTCTTACGAAGATCGGGCTCACGGTGCGGGGGCTTCGGGGGGAAGGGAGCGAAGCGGCAGGGAACATCTTTCAGATTTCCAACCAGGTCACTCTGGGTGAAGGGGAGGGCGAGATCGCAAGCAATCTGTCACAGATAGTTCAGGAGGTGGTTGAACACGAGGTTAACGCCCGCATGCGGCTATGGCAGAAGAACCCGGTGATTTTGCAGGATCACATCCTGCGGGCCTATGGGGTGCTGTCGCATGCCAGGCTGCTTACCACCAAGGAGGCGTTGGACTTTCTGTCGAGTTTGCGTTTGGGAGTAATCTTGGGTATATTGGACGGCGTTGGCATCAATGACCTGAGAAAGCTGATGGAGGAGTGCCAGCCAGCCCACCTGCAGAAGGCGGTCGGGCGGAGGTTGAGCTCACGTGAAAGGGACTTCGAACGGGCACGTCTGGTCCGGGAAGTGCTCCGACCGGAGGAAGAAGCCGGTGGGGCGACCCCAAGGGAGGTGGAATAGGTGAACAATTTTACTCCCAGGGCCCAACAGGTTCTCCAGTTGGCGAGGCGGGAGGCGGAACGTTTGAATCATGGTTATGTGGGCACCGAGCATCTCCTGTTGGGACTGGTCGCACTGGGGCAGGGGGTAGCCGTGGAGGTCTTGCGGAAGATGGGGGTGGACCTTGAGCGTGTTCGTCGCGAAGTGGAACGGCTGGTAGGCGCCGGCGAACCTACTCTGCTGCCGGCCGGCGCCGCATCCGGCAACATTCCATTCACCCCGCGCGTGAAGAAGGTGCTGGCGCTTGCTGGCAGCGAAGCCCGGGCCCTGAATCATTCCTACATTGGGACCGAGCACATACTTCTGGGATTGCTCCGGGAAGGCGAAGGGGTGGCGGCCCGTATTCTGGAGAATCTTAACGTGGACCTCGAGAACGCTCGGATAGCCGTGCTGAAGGAACTGGATCCGAATTATGAGCCTTCTGCGGAGGAAGGGACTGCCGCGCACGCGCCGGCAGCGGCTGCCGACAGCAAGACTCCCGCGCTGAGTACGTTTGGCAGAGACCTGACAGAGCTAGCCAAGCGGGGCGAGCTGGACCCGGTGATCGGGCGCGAGACGGAAATCGAGCGCGTGATCCAGATTCTTTGCCGCCGGACGAAGAACAATCCCGTGCTACTCGGTGAGGCGGGGGTCGGCAAGACCGCGATCGTCGAAGGCTTGGCGCAGCGCATCGCGGCGGGTGAAGTTCCCGAGCTACTGCGGGATCGACGTGTGGTTACCCTGGACTTGGCGCTGATGGTTGCGGGTACCAAGTATCGGGGGCAGTTTGAGGAGCGGATCAAGGCGGTGATGGAGGAAATCCGACGGGCGAAAAATATCATATTGTTCATAGACGAGCTTCACGTGATCGTGGGGGCGGGATCTGCCGAGGGGGCCCTGGATGCCTCGAACATCATCAAGCCTGCGCTGTCCCGCGGGGAACTACAGTGTATCGGCGCGACGACCCTGGCGGAATACCGTAAGTTCATCGAGAAGGATGCCGCCCTGGAGAGACGATTTCAGACCGTGATCGTACGTGAGCCGACCATTGAAGAGACCATTGAGATACTCAAAGGACTGCGCCCCAGGTATGAGGAACACCATCACGCACGTATTACTGATGCGGCGGTCAGGGCGGCGGCCGAGCTTTCGGGCCGCTATCTGACGGACCGCTATCTTCCTGACAAGGCGGTTGATCTGATGGACGAAGCCGGGGCCCGGGCCCGGATCGCCGCGATGACGCGGCCCGAGAGCGTCAGGGAGCTTGAGAATCGTATTGCAGAGATAAAGAGAAAGAAGGAGGAGGCGATCAAGGCGCAGAAGTACGAAGAGGCCGCCGGGTACCGCGATGAGGAACGGGTTGCTCAGGAGGAACTTGACCGGACCATTGAAGAATGGCGCAAGTCGTGTGACGAGAAAGTTGTGGTGGTAGACGAAGGGGACATCATGATCATCGTTTCGCGCTGGACCGGGATTCCCATACAGCGCATGGAGCAGACCGAAGCCGTTCGGCTCCTGGACATGGAGAACGAGATCGAGAAGAAAGTCATCGGCCAGCGGCAGGCGGTAGAGGCTATCGCCAAAGCACTGCGCAGGTCGCGCGCGGACCTGAAAGATCCGCGCAGGCCCATAGGGTCGTTTGTCTTTCTGGGGCCCACCGGTGTGGGAAAGACGCTGCTGGCAAAGACATTGGCGGAATTCATGTTC
>DTYT01000321.1 GCA_012961745.1 Kiritimatiellia bacterium
CTGACGGCAGCCGCACTGGCCGGCATCGCCGGTGCCTGCTTGGTGGCCGGCGTCAACCTATGGCTGACCGGATCGCCGTTTTTCGATTCGCTGCGCGGCAAGAATCTGTTTGTCCTGTTCCCTTTCTGGACGGCCGTGTCCACCAGCGTATCCAACTTCGTCGAGCTGCTGAAGGCCCTGCTGCTGGGAATCGGGGCGGGGGGGCGAGGCTTCTACAACCTGCCGCTGGTGGGCATCTTCCTCCTGGGAGCCGCGGTGATACGAGGGTGGGACTGTCCGGCACTGCGCAACCCACTGGGGAGGTGGCTCCTGGGATCTGTGCTGGTCACCCTGATCGGGGTGGCATCGAGTGATTGGGCGGGCTTGATGTTGGATCGCTATCTGGTGTGGATTGAGGCCGTCGTCATCCTGTTGGTGGCGGTCGGCACGTATTGCCTGCCGCCGCCGACGGAGGTGGGCAAGGGTGCATGGCGGGCAGGAATGGTTCTGCGCATTCTGCTTGCGGCTTGGCTGGCTGCCGGCAGCCTGTGGCATCTGGCGGCGTTCGCTGCCCGGGCGCGGCGGACGACTGCGGCGGCGGACTTTGCGAAGAAGGCGACCGCCTTGATGAAGTCGGGTGAAGCGGTGGGAATGACTTGCGATTCCGGGCTGGCCTACGTGCTTGAGGATCATCCTGTGGTGAACCTGAGCGGCGTAGTCACGCCTGCGTTCCGCGGCCAGGGACACCTCCTTTCAGCGCTCGAGTGGTTGAAATACCACCCGGCGGCCAGGTTCGGATATTGGCTCGTTCCCCGGACGCACGCCCCGCTGCCCTGGCTCAAGCCGCTGCTTGGCCGGCGACTCACCTGGCAGGCGGATCCTTCCGAGGCGGAGCCGCTAGTCCTGTATGAGGCCGTCTGGACGGCCCTGGACCGCTTGGGGGCGCCGGCTCCCGATCTGGTGCCTCAAGGATGGGAGTGCACCGGACGACTGGACGTGGGATATCGGCCGGACGAAATCGCTGCGTATTATGGCGTCCATACCCGAGAGCCGGATGTACGACTGGACCCGGTCGTTGTGGTCCGCGGTGATACCGATCCGGTCGTGGAGATCGGCCGATTCGTCATGGGGCAGGAGTGGTACTCACTTCGGGTGCGCGGCGGCAGACCATTGAAGATCGTGCTGCGGACGGCGCGCAGGTTCACAGTCCCTTTCTACGCCTCACTGCCCCGCATGGAGCTTCGTGAAGTGGAACTCAACCGCGTGATACGGCTTCGAGTGATCGGTGCGGGTCGGGCGGCCGAGCATGAGCTGGATTTGGGCGAGAAGACGGGGGTGGTCGACCGCGTCATCGATTTCGGCACGGTGCCGCCGGATGTCGAACGGCTGCAGGTGGATGTCATCGGCGACCACCTTTCTTTGGCGTACTGGTTTTATCAGCCCTCATCTCCCTGACGGAATTTTGCGGGCGCCGGGCCTTATTATTGCATCGCTCGGGGCAAAGGCGGCGGAAGTCCCGGAGGGCGGGGACATGGCGGTGTCCCGTGCGCGGGCGAAGGGGAGGGAGACTTGACCAGCGGGCGGGGGCACGGGTAATGGTCAAGCGGATTCGCAACGGAGGTGAGCATGACGGAAAGATTTTCAGTTTCATTGGAACCGGACCTGCTGAAGGAGTTTGCCGCATTCCTGCGGCGGCACGGCTACCGCAACCGTTCTGAAGCGGTGCGGGACCTGATCCGCCGTGCTCTCATCAACGACCACTGGCAGGCGGGCGGTGAAGTGGTCGGAGTTCTCACTCTGGTCTACGATCATCACCAGCGGGACGTACAGGATCGCCTGACGGCGATTCAGCATGACAACCTGGGGCTGATCGTATCCAGCACGCATGTTCACCTGAGCCATGATAGTTGTCTTGAAGTGATAATTCTGCGCGGCCGTGCGCGGCGCGTGCGCAAGGTCAGCGATAGCTTGATATCCCTCCCGGCGGTGCAGGACGGGCACTTGGTGGTGACCGCTCTGACATCCGGGTGAGACCTGCGCTGGCGCAACGGTCTTATTCCGAGGGCGGCGTCCGCGGCCCGGTCTCCACGCGATAGGTACGCAGCAACTCTTCGATGACCGGCAGGTAATTGCTGAACAGATCCGGCGGGGCGCTGAACAGGATGTGGTGTTCGGTTCCATCCCTCACAAAGTCCAGTGCCATGATCCGCGAGCGGTAAAGGCGCGCCTCGCGTCTCAGCGCGGTCGTTCCCTGGAAGGAGACGGGTTGCATCATGGGGTAAACGCCGGATTTTTTCTGGGTTCTCCGGACATGTTTGACCAGAGATTCAAAATTGGTATAGGAAACGGTACGGGTCATGATCCGCAGTTCGACGCCGTGCGGACTGCGGAAAATCACGTCGTAGACATCGCTGCGGGGAGGCGTGATGGTCCGCCAGCCGGCCGGGGGAACGATGGAGAAGCGACCCGATGGATCCCGGTAGCGCGGACCGCTCACCCCCAGCAGTACTTGTCGGATCTCGGCTACGGGCGTGAACGTTTCCTTTACCCGCTTGCGGGACAGGGTCCGCAGGTCGAGAAACAGGGCCGCCATCGCCGCCAGGACAAAGAGGATCAGCACCATCTTGGCAATTGCGGCCGGCTCCGGCCGACGGTGGCCCCGCGTGCGCCGGGCGGGACCCCTGTTTTTGTCTTTTCCCGGGTGCCCCATGGGATATAGTGCCCGTATTCATTATCCCTTCACCGGATAGGTTGATCAAGTCAGGCAGGAGGTGGATGATGCGCAGCGACGAGATAAAGGCAGGAGTGGAGCGCGCTCCGCACCGTTCCCTTTTGAGGGCGACCGGCCTGCGCAACGGGGATTTCGATAAGCCGTTTATCGCCGTGTGCAACTCCTATACCGACGTCGTCCCCGGCCACGTACACCTGCGGAAGGCGGCCGATATAGTCAAGGCGGCGATCCGCCGTGCGGGGGGGGTGCCCTTTGAATTCAACACTTTCGCCATCTGCGACGGTATAGCTATGGGTCATCCCGGTATGAAGTATTCGCTGCCCAGCCGTGAGTTGATCGCCGACATAGTGGAGTCGATGGTCGAGGCCCACCGTTTCGACGGGATGGTCTGCATTCCCAACTGCGACAAGATCATCCCCGGCATGCTCATGGGAGCCCTGCGGGTGAACATACCCACGGTATTTGCCAGCGGGGGGCCGATGCGGGCCGGGCGTTTGCCCGACGGAAAGGTGGTGGACCTGATAAGTGTATTCGAGGGAATCGGGGAACTTCAAGAGGGACGCATATCCGAGAAGGATCTGGTACGGATCGAATGCCACGCATGTCCGGGCGCGGGCTCCTGCTCCGGCATGTTCACGGCCAATTCCATGAACTGCCTGACGGAGGTGATCGGCCTGGGTCTTCCGGGTAACGGCACGATCCTCGCCGAAGATCCGCGCCGGGAGGAACTCTGGCGGAGGGCGGGGACCCGCGGGGTGGAGATTGTGTACGAGGATTTGAAGCCGCGGGACATCGTCACGCGGGATTCGATAGACAATGCTTTTATCGTGGACATGGCCATGGGGGGGAGTACCAACACCGTGTTGCACACCTTGGCCCTGGCGCGCGAGGCCGGCATTGAGTATGACCTGGAACGCATCAACGAGCTCTCCCGGCGGACACCGAACATCTGCCGCGTTTCTCCTTCTTCCCCCTTCCATATTGAAGATGTCGGCCGTGCGGGCGGAATCACGGCGATCATGAAGGAGTTGTCCAAGATACCGGAACTGCTGCACCTCGACGCCGGAACGGTGCTGGGTCGCCCCCTGGGCGAAATCATCGCCCAAGGGGAAATCCGGGATCCCGCCGTGATCCGTCCACTGGAGCAGTGCTATAGCCGGGAAGGCGGCCTTTTCATTCTGCGCGGGAACCTGGCCCCGGAAGGAGCGGTGGTGAAAACCGCAGGAGTCGCTCCTTCGATGCTGAAACATACCGGTCCGGCGGTGATCTTCGAGTCGCAGGAGGAGGCCTGCCGAGGCATCCTCGGAGGACGTGTGAAGGCCGGAGATGTGGTCGTCATCCGTTACGAAGGCCCGCGTGGTGGACCGGGGATGCAGGAGATGCTCGCCCCTACCAGTTATATCATGGGGCGCGGGCTGGGGGAAAGCGTGGCGTTGATTACTGACGGACGCTTCAGCGGCGGAACCCGGGGTGCCTGCATCGGTCACGTATCGCCGGAGGCTGCGGCGGGCGGGCCGATCGGCCTGCTGCGCGAGGGAGACGTGATCGAGATCGATATTCCGGCACGCAGACTGGAGGTTCGCCTTTCGACGCAGGAGCTGGAGACCCGGCGGCGCGAGTGGAACCCCCCTCCGCCCCGTTTCAGCTCGGGTTGGCTGGCGCGGTATACCCAGATGGCGACCAGTGCCTCGACCGGAGCGGTCCTCCTCCCCCCCGGCTGACCCGGGGCGGTTGCGGGATGACGGGCAGCGCCCGGTCGAGGGGAATTGGTCCCCGGATTCCGCCGCGGGGGGTGTGTGCACGGGCGGTTGCGCGCCCGCGGCCAGCTACGCCTTGACACTCGAGCCAGGAAGGTGCGCAAGCAGTGCCGTGCGGGAGCCTGCCACGGCAGCGTGCGGGGCACTTCCGCAGGAACCGGCCCGCCGCCCGCCGCGTATCCGCACTAGCGGTAGCGCCACATGAGGCCGAACCCGACAGCCTCAGCGGCGATTACCGGGATCCAGACGATGAGCTCGGGATGGAGTCGGGGATACTCCACCAACGATTGAGCGATTATCACGAAGAGGTAATACACCAACACGATTCCCAGCGCGATGGCCACGCCGACCGAAGACTCTTTGCGTCGGGAGATGATCCCCAAGGGTATTCCCAGCACCGTGAAAGCAAAGGTGGACAGCGCCAGCGACAACCGCTTGTTGGCCTCGATAAGAAAGTCCACCCGCCGTCGCAGTATGTCGCGTGGACGCAGGTCGGGGTCTGGGACCGCAG
>DTYT01000322.1 GCA_012961745.1 Kiritimatiellia bacterium
AATCGGATGCCGCCAGAGTGCGCGCTGCCAAGTTGGTAGCGACCGTGATGTACGTGCTCTGCGTCCCGGCGGCTTTGATACTCCTTCGCAGACGGGGATTGGAATGTCGCGCGGACCGCCTCGCAGTGCTTTTCCTGGGCCTGGCGGTGGTGGGGCTGCTCACCATGAGTTGCTGGTGCATGGCGGACACCGCCTACCTGGTATTCTCCTTGGCTGCTTTGGCCTGCTTCTATCCTCCTGACCGGTCGGGCGCGGGCGGAGGCTTTCTGGGGGGATTGTTTTGCGGGCTGGCCTATCTCTCCCGGGCTGCCGGTTTATCGCTTGCCGCGGCCGTGGGACTGCACCTGGGAATGCGACGGCGCTGGCATCTGCTCCTGTGGGCGGGCGCCGGTTTCATGCTGGCCGCCGCCGGCTGGATGGTGCGCTGCCAGGTCCTGACGGGGGCGCCGGACGGATACCTCGGCTATGTCCTCGACCGGGCACGTGTCGAGGGAGGAGCCGGCAACCCGGTGGCATATCTGGCCGCCCGGTGGAGTTCCGGGCTGCCGTCGTATCTCCTCGGTCTGCTCCCGAGACAGTTATTCTACAACCTGACGTGGGGACACGACCTGTTGCACTTGACGGGGCTGGGATTCCTCTCCCGACCTACGGAAGTTGTGGTGGGGCTGACGGTGCTCGCCGGCTGGTTCATCTGCCTCAGGCATCCGGGGCCGATGGAGTTCTACTGGCCGCTCTACTGGCTGATGGTGGCCGGGTTGCCTATTCCCCCGGAACAGACTTACTATGTGTTTCCTTTGATGATACCCGCCGCCTTTTACCTGGTCACGGCCCTGTACGCGGCCGGCAGACGCGTGGGATTGGCCCGCAGCCGGATGGCGATGGTGGTGATGCTGACCGGCCTGTATGCCCTCGGCACCGCGACCGCCGCCGGCGCCATTCACCTGATGAAGGAGTCGGGGCGGCGCCATCTGGGGCCGTGGGATCCGGCTCGCTACGCGTCCTACGGGGATCCCTACATGCAAGCATGGGCGCGATACGTGGAAGCCTGTCTCTGGATTGGAAGCAATTCTCCCCCCGGCGCCTTGATTGCGTGCCGCAAACCCCAACATGCCTACGTATTCTCCGGCCGCAAGGGGTGGCGCTATGATATTCCCCGCCAGGTGGGCAGCCCGACCCCGTGGGAGGCCATCGGGAAGATGGCGAGGCGGCGACGGGTGTACCTGGTGGAGGATGCCTTTCACTTGGGCGGTGACACCCTCAGTTATGCGGAGAACTATTGCACGGCGATGCTGCCGACGCTTCAGCGTCTGAGCGGCTCGCTCACCTGCGAATACGCCACCAGATCGCCGGTTACCCGTGTCTGGCGGGCGGGGCCCCTCCTTGCGCGGTGATCAAGTCGCGTTCCGGCAGATCATGAGGCAGTGCGAGTAGGGAATGCGCAGGAGGTCGTGGCGGACCACCGTCGTGACATGGCGGAAGTGCCTTCGCGCCAATGCGGCGTAAGCCGGCGCGGCCCGCAGGTAGGAGCCGCGGTCATGGGCGATGATCCACCGGCCCAGGAGCGGAGTTTCGTCCGCCAGGCAGGGATCGATACTGACGAGGCGTCCGGCCGAGGTGAGGGCCGCGGAGGCGTAGCCGAGGACACGTCTGCACGCCCGGTCGTCAAGATGGTGCAGCAGGAACATCGCGATGACCGCGTCGCATGAATTCGGGGTGGGTGGGTCAAGGCGTGTGACGTCAGCCACCCGGAACGTTCCGCGGCCGGAATATTTCCGCTGTGCCGCCGATACGTAGGCGGGATTGGAGTCGTAGCCGGCATATCGGACTCGGGCGGGAAGAAACTCAAGAACCTCCGCAGGACCGCAGCCGAGGTCCAGAATGCGCATGTCGTCCGACGGCTTCAGGTATTCGGAAACGAATATACGCCGGGCGCGGCGCGCACCCACCAGATTTTCGAACAAGGAGTACAAGCCTGGCAGTCGCAGTAGCGATTTAAGTCCCCGCGCGGACGCGGCGGCCGGATCAGGTCCCCCCGTAGATGCCGTGTCACCAGGTGAACTCATGGATCGCCGCAATGATTTCCTCCTGTTCACCGTCGGTAAGACCGTGGAAGAGGGGAAGACGCACCAGCCGGTCGCTGACCCATTCGGTCACCGGGCACTGTCCGGGCAGTCCTCCCAGTTTCCGGCCCATCGGGGAGAGGTGAAGCGGAAGATAGTGGAAGACGCACAGAATACCGCGGCGGCGCATGTGCCGGATGAATGCCTCCTGCAGTTCCGGCTGCGGGAAGACCAGGTAGAAGAGATGGGAGCTATGTTCACAGTGGCCCGGGACCACCGGCAGGCGTACTCCATTTTGCGCCGCCCACGCTCTGAGTCCATCGTAATAGCGGTTCCAGATGCGGCGTCGCCGCTGCTGGATGATTTCCCGCTTTTCGAGCTGGGCGCAAAGGAAGGCGGCCAGGATATCCGCAGGCAGGTAGCTGGACCCCACATCCACCCAGGTGTACTTGTCGATCTGCCCGCGGAAGAAGCGACTGCGGTTAGTGCCCTTCTCCCGCAGGATTTCGGCGCGCTCCGTCAGCGCTCGATCGTTTATCAGCAGGGCGCCCCCCTCGCCGCACGTGAAGTTCTTGGTTTCATGGAAGCTCAGGGCCGCCAGGCATCCGAAAGTTCCCAGCCAGCGGCCGCGGTACCGGCCGAAAAGACCGTGGGCATTGTCCTCGACAACGGCCAGACCATGCCGCCGCGCGATCTCCATGATCGCGTCCATTTCGCAGCCCACGCCGGCATAGTGGACCGGCGCGATCACGCGTGTGCGGGGGGTGATCAGCTCTTCGAGCCGGGATTCGTCCAGGTCGAGAGTGTCCTTGCGTATATCGGCGAAGACGGGGCGGGCCCCTTGGAGCACGAAGGCATTCGCTGTGGAAACGAAAGTGAACGAAGGAACGATCACCTCGTCCCCCGGGTGCAGGTCCAGCAACGCAGCGGCCATTTCAAGGGCGTGGGTTCCGGAAGTCGTCAGCAGTACCGCCGCCACGCCAAGGGAGCGTTCGATGAGATCGTGGCACCTACGAGTGAACGGCCCATCCCCGGATATGTGGCCGGTGGCCACCGCCTGTGCAATGTTTGTAAGCTCGTCCCCGCAGATCGAGGCACGGTTGAATGGGATTCGCAATTCACTCATGGGCGGACTGCTCCCCGGTTTTCCTCCATCCATTTGTGATACCAGGTCTGTACCGAGTACGTTCGAAACCCCACCGACTGGTAGAGACATTGAGCTGCAATGTTGCGGGCCTGCGTCACGACCGAAACCCTTTCAATACCTTCTTGACGAAACCACCGGAGTGCCCGGCGGATCAATCCCCGCCCCACGCCCCGCCCCCGGGCGTCCCGGTGCACGCCGATCAGACCGATCTGGCCGGACTCCGGCGACGAGAAGCTTCGCGGCCGGCGATGGCAGGTGATGTACCCGACCGGGACACCAGAATCCTCTGCGACCAGAACGCGGTCGGCATAGCCGGCACAGCTGCGCCGGATCCATTCCTCATAGAAGGCCCGGCACGCTGAATCAGGAAAGTTCCGGTCAAAGAAATAGCGCGAGTCAGTGTGACTTTCCCTCGCTATTTCGCAGAGGAGGGAAAGATCCCCGGGCCGCCACTCCCGGACGTTGGCTGCGTCGGTCGGCGGAAGCGAATCCTCTGCAACCGCCGGCAGGTCGTGCAACATGGTCACGCGAACCGCGACGAGGTGGAAGCGGTTCTCCTCGGCTATGGATATGGTTTCGGGATCGCTGAGATCCGCGAGGAAATACAGACAGTCGATGCGCCTCCGGCGACACCATTCCCGTATCTCCACCATTCTCTGGCCGGTGAGCCGGGTACCCGTCACCCGGCCGATGCGCCAACCAAAGAAGGCGGTATCCCACTCGAGAAACTGGCACGGTTCCGACGGTTGCATCTAAGGCTTGTCCACCTTCAAGACGGTATCCCGGCGCACCACGTAGGACGGGCGGTCCATCATGCGGAAATGCATGCGGGCGAGGTATTCGCCCATGATCCCCAGTCCCAGAAGCTGCGCCCCGGAAAAGATGGCAATGATCGAAGCCAGGAAGGAAAAGCCGGGTACACTTCCGCCCTGCACCAGATATCTGGCCACAACGTACATCAGTACCACCAGACCGAACAAAGCGAATCCCAGCCCCATTACACTGGCCAGTTGCAAGGGGAGTACGCTGAAACCGGTCATCATGTTCAAGGCGTGGGTAACCAGCTTGCGGAAGGTGTAGTTTGAAACGCCCCCGTGGCGGGGAGCGTGCCGTACGGGAACGGCAGTGAACCGTGTCGTGCCCCAAGTCAGGAGTACATCCACGGACACGAAAGGACCGCGATAGTCTGCGAAGGCTGCCGCCACCTCGCGGCGGAATCCCCGAAAAGCGCTCACTTTCCGTGCAATCTCGGCCCCCATAGCGTTCTGCAATGCCAGTTTCGTTACCCGGGATGCCAGTACGCGGAAGACACCATGCCGTTCGGAAACCGGCGTCCCGTAAACCACATCCCAGCCTTGGGCTAGCGGTTCCAGAAGATTGGGGATCTCCTCCGGGGGGTGCTGGAGATCATCGTCCATGGTTACGATCACGTCGTACCGTGCCGCCCGAATACCGCACAGTAGCGCATTGTGCTGTCCGTAGTTGCGCATCAGATCAAATCCGCGTACCCAACGGTGCTCCCGTGCCAACTGTTCTACCACATCCCAACTGCCGTCCCGGCTGCCGTCATTGACCATGATCAGCTCGTAACTCGACGAGGAGGCTTCCAGCACGGGCTTGAGCCGCTCGACCAGCCGGGGCAAGATGCCAGCGCTATTGTAAACCGGGATCACCACCGACACCGAGGGCTTGGGGTTGCTCGGCGGGCAGGCCGGATCTCCCGCTGACTCGTGCCGCATCATGCCCCATGATACTAAAGCAGGCGGCCGGCTACCGCAACGGCGATGATGTCCCCGCTGCCTGCAGCCGCGACCGACACGCGGCGGAAGAGTTGAGTACCTATGCCGAAGCCCGCGACGGTGCCGCCCGCCGCCGACGGTAGAGCCCCATGATGGCGTCGAGTTTGCGCCGGGCGTGCTTCTCGATAGTGAACTCCGCAAGGACCCGCTCCAGGGCCCGTCGTCCCATTTCCGCAGCCTGCCCCGGAGCTCCTGCCAGGGAGCCTATCGCGGCGGCCAAGGCCGCGGCATCTCCCGGAGGCACCAGGTAACCGGTCCGGGCATCCACCACCAGATCCACCGTTCCCGAGACCCGGGTAGCGACGACCGGCTTACCCAACGCCATGGCCTCCAGGACCACCACCTGACCGGTAGCCCGTTCCACCGGTAGCAACGGCAAGGCCACCAGCCGGCAGCGACCCAGGAAATCCAGGTAAAGGTCCCGGTTCACCTCCCGCAGGACGGTCACATTGTCCGGGACGGAAATTCGGCACAGATCCCGGCGGCCGCAGATGATGACTGCCGGCACCGACAACCGCCGCAATGCCTCGAGCAGCAGAGGATAATCCCGCCAGGTCCGCCCGGCACTGAGGACGAATTCCTCGTCCCGTTCCTCAAGGTGCGGCCGGCGAATGTTCGTGTGCATGGGAACGTATGTAACCCGCTCCCGGCTGATACCGCAGCGACGGATCACCGATTCCACTTCCAGGCTGCTGTTGGTGAGGATCCCGAGGCTGCGGCGGGCGGCCAGGCGGTAGAGGGCGGTTTTGATCCTCCAGCTCGGATGGCGGCGGGGCGGGGCAAGAAACACCTCGCACATGATCTGACGCGACTCAACCCCGGCAACTGCGCACATAATCCCGTAGTAGAGAGAGGTGCGGGGGCCCATCGTCAGCACAACGTCAAACTCGCGGCGGCGGCGGAACAGCCGGACGGCTTCAAGAATGGGGGACACGAACCGCGGGTCGCATCGGTTCTCAACCGGGTAGATACTGCGCGTGGAACTGGTCCAGGTGTCGCTTTGCCAGAACGCCATATTGGTGAGGATGCGGAGCTGTGTGGGATCTCTCTGCTCGACTGACGTCCGGGACCTGGGGGATGATCTCATGACCTCGGGGGGGGAGAATAGCACCGGGGAGCAGGGGCTGACAAGCGGTGCGCCCCTGTATATAATCCGCCGCCATGACGAAGAAAGAACCAGGGGCAGCATCCCCCCCGGTGGTCAGTGTGATCATGGGCACCTTCAAGCGCGCCGGGGTGGTCGGGCGGGCGATCGAGTCGGTACTTGCGCAGGATTTCAGTGAGTGGGAACTGCTGGTGATCGGTGATTGTACCCCCGACAACACTTCCGAAGTGGTGGCCTCGTACAAGGACGACAGGATCCGATTCTACAATCTGCCCTATCGGATTCCGGACACGGGTTCATCGGCCAAGAATTTCGGGATCCGGAATTGCGCGCGAGGCCGCTATATTTCGTATCTGGACGACGATGACCGCTACCGCCCCACCTTTCTCTCCACCATGATCGGCTACCTTGAGAAGCATCCCGAGGCCCGGATCGCCTACTGCCGTTCGATGTACCGG
The DNA here is from genome assembly GCA_012961745.1 of Kiritimatiellia bacterium. GTDB lineage: Bacteria > Verrucomicrobiota > Kiritimatiellia > B70-G9 > B70-G9 > B70-G9. Next base: position 6,570 of record DTYT01000322.1, read on the forward strand.
GACCGGCGGACCGGCCGGCGCCTGTGGGGCAATCCATTTCAACGCTGGATGCACGGGTATTCGCGTGAGAAATTGCAGAGGTATAATTTTATCAACGTGAATGGCGTCGTGCACCGAAAGTCGCTGCTGGACGAGGTGGGATACTGGAAGTCCGGTTTCTACTTCAACGACTACGAGCTGTGGCTGCGCATCAGCCGGAAGTACGATTTTCACTACGTGAACAAGGTTCTGGTGGAGACGTTCGTGGACGAGCCTCCTCTTCTGGTCCGCATGTTCACGAAGGGATGGCAGATTCTCCGCCACGGGCGCAGGACCCCGCTGAGCTGATGCCGGAGGGGAGGTTGGCATGGGGCCGTTGTTCTGGGTGAGCGCAGCTATGCTGGGCTATATCTTTGCTGGCTATCCTGCGTTGGTGGCCTTGCGGGCCCGGTTCCGGCCGCGCAGGCTGTGGCGGACCCGGGGAAGGCTCCCGCGTTTTTCGGTAGTGATGATCGCTTACAATGAAGAGCGAAACATCCGGCGGAAGCTGGAAAACATCGCCCGGGTGGGAGGGATGGAACTTGCCGAGAGGATCTTCGTGGCCTTGGACGGATCGAGCGACCGGACGGTCGAGGAGGTGTACGGCTGGATCCGCGAGGCGCGGACGTCGGAGGAAGAACCGCGCCGGGCGGTGGCCGACAGGATACAAGTGGTCCAATTTCCCCGGCGCCGCGGGAAGCCTGCAGTTATCAATGACATCGTGCGGCAGTGCGAAGGCGAAGTTGTGGTGTTCATGGACGTCCGGCAAGAGCTCGATACCTGGGCGCTGCGGGAACTCTTGTCGGATTTCGCTGATCGGGAAGTGAACGTGGTCTCCGGGGAACTGGTGTTCCGCCGCTGCCGGTCCCCGTCGGCCGCACGGGGAGTGACCGCGTACTGGCGCTACGAGAAGGCGATCCGCCGCTGGGAGAGCGCAAGTGGGTCCGTCCCCGGGGCGACAGGGGCGCTGTACGCGGTACGTCGGGAAATGGTGCCGCATGTGCCGGGCGACATCCTGCCGGACGACGTGTACATCCCCATGAAGGCGACCGAGAACGGCGGCCGCTGCGTCCTCGAACCCCGGGCCAGGATCTATGACGATGCGGCGGAGCACTTTGCAGAGGAAGAAGTACGGAAGCGCCGGACATTGGCAGGCAACCTGCAACTAGCGCTGCGCCAGCCGACATGGATGCTGCCGGGTGGGCACGCATGGTGGTGGCGGTTTCTTTCGCACAAGATCCTCCGCCTGACATGTCCCCTTTGGCTTCTAATGGCCTTGTTCGTCTCGGCCGTCGAGGCGGACCGCCCCGCCTATGCACTCGCCCTCGCGGCCCAGGCGGCGTTCTACACGGCGGCCGGCATGGGTCTGTTCCTTTCTTCAAGGGGAGGACGCTGTCCCGCGATACTGGCACTTCCGGCGGTGACGCTCTCGTTCAACTTCGTGATAGTGAGAGCTTTCAGCGATTACTGGCGCGGCCGTATCCGGGTGACCTGGGAGCGGGCGAATACCGGAGCCTGACGCGGGTGCTTGCAATGGGGATGACGATCGACGAGACTGGATGTTTGTTTTGATCCGAATGGCGACAAGCAAGAGCGGGGGTTTCGGTTTGTCACTCCGGAGTCTGGCGGCGGGGTTGGTGACCGCGGCGGCATTGATACTGCTGGTGGCGACCTTGGTACCCGGTCCGGCGGTGGGGGAGTCGGCCGATTATCTTGCCGGATTCGCGCGGCTGGATCCGTTTCCTCCCATGTCTCATTTCCTGTGGGGATATATCGTCGTCCTTCTCAAGTATTTGCCGCTCAAGCCGCTGGCGTGGTGGGGGAATATGTTCAGTGCGTTGTGCGGCGCGGGGGTGGTTTGTCTGGTTTTCCTGCTAACCAGCCAGGTGCCGCATGATCGCAGCAGAGAGGAAATCGAGGCTGCCTTCGACCGCCGGGCAGTGGGCATCCTCTCGGGCCTGTTCGCCGCCGGCCTGTGCCTGACCTCGATTCCCTTCTGGCAGGTGGCCACCCGGGCCCATCCGGCTCCGTTTGATCTGCTGATTCTGCTGGGATTGTTGTGGATGCTGGTCGGGATAAGCCGGCTGGCGAATCCCGGACGGTGGCTCTGCCTGTGGGCGCTGCTGTACGGTACGGGAATGACGGAATACGCCACCATGATAATGCTGGCGCCCCTGGTGGGTGTGACGGTGATGTGGCTCTTGTGGAGGCGGCACTGCCTGACGCTGAAGCAGGTCGTACTGGTGATCGGCTGCGGCGCCGCACCGCTGCTGCTGTACGCGGTTTATGCGTGGGATTACACGCTGACGAAGGCCTTTCACTGGCGGGGCTTCCACAGCTTTTGGGATTCCCTCTGGTTCGTGTGGAGAGATCAATACCGGGCGATTGCCAAGAGTATTCCCCGGGTGGGATGGCTCCTGCTGTTCATGGTGACCGTGATCCCCGCGATCGTGGTCTTTTATCCCAAATCGCGCTCGAAGGAGGGACGTATTGTCTACTCGATTTTCATGCATCTGGTGTTGACCGGGGCTCTGCTGGTGCTTTTCCTGGAGACCAGGCTGTCCCCCTGGCGACTCCTGGGTTGGAGACCTCTGCTGGTGGCTCCCTACGTGCTCGGAGCGGCATGGGGCGGGTACCTGGCGGGCTACTGGTGGGTGGTTGTGGCGCATCCCGCCGCGTGGAAGTTCCGCCGGGTAGAGACTCTGGAAAGGGTGCTATACCGGTGGTATCCCGTACTGCTGGCGGCCGGGGTGGCCTGGCTGGGGTGGAAAAATTTTCCCGAAGCGGTGAGTACGACCGATCGGGCGATCGCCGACTTGGCCCGGGATATAGTGAGGAGACTGGACGGCCGGAGGTGGCTGCTGACTTCCGGCGGAATCGATAACGCGGTACGCCTGGCGGCGGCCGAGCAACGCGTGCCCTTGACGATCGTGAGCCTTCGGTCGGCGGCATCCGAAGCCTATCTGGAATACGTTTCATGTCAGTTCACCAACGAACGCTTGCGGGTGCTGGCCCGCCTGGGGATCGAGCCTCTGCTGGAGGAGTGGGTGAAGCTTGAGCCGGAGGCGGCCGGAAAAATCGCCTCGGTGACCGACCCGGATATTCTGGAGGCAGTGGGTATCCGTGCCGTGCCGGCGTGTTCACTTTACCGCGGCATGCCGCCACGGGTGCCCGTGGATGTGGATCGGCTTCTCAGCGAGCATCGTCGGTTCTGGAAAGAGGTCTCGGCCCGGGTGGGGACACGGCGGGCACGGGCTGAG
>DTYT01000323.1 GCA_012961745.1 Kiritimatiellia bacterium
CAGCAACCGGTTGCACCCGACTGCGCCCTCATCCCGATCCGGCTTCGGTTGGCACCGGGCTTCAGATCAGTAGAATTCATCTCGGAATGGCCGCTCCAGCAGGTTCTGGACTGCGGCAGCCGGCGACTTTCCGCCGTGGATGACCTGGTAGACCTGCTCGGTTATCGGCATTTGGATACCGTGGCGGGTCGCCAGACGCCGTACTTCGAGACAGGCCCAGACCCCCTCGGCTACCTGAGCCATGGAATCAACGACTCGGCCGGCGGGCTCTCCTTTTCCGATTCTTTCGCCCACCGCCCGATTCCGGCTCAGCCGGCTGGTCGCGGTGACCACCAGATCCCCGATGCCGCTGAGGCCGGCGAAAGTCTCGGTTCGTGCGCCCAGACAGCGCCCCAGACGGATCATTTCGGCTAGGCCGCGCGTGATGAGTGCGGCTTTGGTATTATCGCCGAATCCCAGGCCGTCACTGATACCTGCCGCTATGGCCATGATGTTCTTCAGCGCGCCGCCCAGTTCGACACCGACCATATCGTCCGTCGTGTAAACCCGAAATCCCCGGCCGGAGAAGACGTCCTGGACCCGGCGGGCGAGCGACATGTCAGGGGCGGCGGCCACTACGGCGGTAGGCACGCCCCGCGCCACCTCTTCGGCATGGCTGGGCCCGGAAAGAACCGCGACCCTTTCGGTTTGCAGAATCTCCCGAATAACCAGGCTCAAACGCCGTCCGGTGGCAGGCTCGAAGCCCTTGGCAACGTTCACGACGATGATCTCCGGTGGGAGGGGCCGGGGAAACTTCTCCAGAACCTTCACGAGGAAACGCGACGGTACTGCGGCAACCAGGAAATCAACCCCGCGGCACGCCTCGGCGGGCTCCGCGGTCCAGCGGATCCTTCGATTGAGTTTTACCCCGGGGAGAAAGCGGACGTTTTCGCGCTGCCCACGAATTTCCTCTATCTGCTGCGGAAAAGGGCCCCATACAGTTACCCGATGGCCGAGTCGGTCGAGGTGGACAGCCAGTGCGGTGCCCCACCCACCGTCCCCTATTATGCCGAATGCCGCTATCTCTTCCATGCCGCTGGCGCTACTCTGCGTTGCTCTTTTTCCGGGCGCCGAACCGGATGCGAGATTCCTGTCCCCGGAATAGGCGCCTGATATTCGAGCGGTGCTTGACAATGACCAGGAGAGCCAACGCGGTGAGCACGGCCGGGAAAAGGTAGCCATAGGTCGGGTACACCACCCAGCAGGTTGCGGCGGCGACCACCGCCGCCCCCATGGACGCGATCGAGACATACCGCGTCAGGATTACCAGAATCAGCCAGGTGAGTAGCCCCCCTACCAGACCCCAGGGGACTACCGCCGCCAGCATGCCGGCGCTGGTGGCTACCCCTTTTCCTCCGCGGAAGCGAAGGAAAATAGGCCAGCTGTGACCCGCGACGGCTGCCAGACCGCAGCTCAGACCGAACCAGGGTGTGCCGGAACCCCAGTCTGGCTGCAGGAGCCGGGGAAGCAGGAACGCCGCCAGGAATCCCTTGAAAAAGTCGCCGGTGAATGCGGCAAGGCCCGGCAGTGGGCCCGCGACGCGGACCAGATTGGTTGCGCCCACGTTTCCGCTGCCGACCTTGCGGATGTCCACGCCTTTCAGCTTGCCGACAAGAAAGGCAAAAGGGATGGAGCCCAGGGTGTAGGATATCAGTAGGGCTGCTGTCAGCCGTACTGTCACTTCAGGGGTCACGGAGTTTTCCTCCCGCAGCGCTTCCGCAACATGCGCGGAAATCCAGATGCCATCGGCAGATTATGCAGCTTGATCCCCCGGGAGGAAAGTTTCTTGTCAGAGGATCCGGGATTGAACCCGGCCGCCTCCGCGGGACGGTCCCCGGGCCCGGAAGTTGCTACCGATGGCGGTCGGCGTGCTCCATATCCCCGGCGCGGCGGGATCCCGGCTACTCCGGCACGGCAGGGCCGCGGATGTCCTCTACGGTGTAACGCCATGCCCGTAGCGTGTCCGACCAATGGTCCGCCGGCAGCCCGGCTTTGAGCTTTAGGTGTGTGAGGAAGCTGCGCGGATCGGATAATGATTCCCATACTGAAGGAAGAAAGGTTCCCTGATAAAACCCATCCGCCAGCAGAACACCGTCGAGGTGCGGTCGCAGCTGCAGCAGGAGATCGTCCTCGCTCTTGAACTGCAGGGGTTCGAGCGGGCTCAGAATCGAGATGTGAATCTCCAAAGCCGACAGTTCGTCTGCCCGCAGGGGAGGAAACCGCGGATCGCGGAAAGCGGCGGCGTAAGCGTTGTGCGCGACGTCCCGGGCCAGGGGCCGTGACGGCTGGAGAGAGCCGATGCATCCCCGCAGCTCGTGGTTCTTTTCCAGGGTCACGAATGTGGCGCGTGGTTCCCGCAGTCGCGGCGGCAGGGTCTCAAGATGAACCTCCGCCGGCCGCCCGGAGGAGAGCCCGCTGCGCAACGAGGACCGCGCGATATCCAGAAGGCGGCGCTGCTCCGGAGAGGGCAAGCCGCCCGTCTCGGTGCTCTCATTCATGGAACAGAAACGCCCCGTAACCTACGACCTGGGTCCGGGGGCCCGAAGTGTCGCCGGAATTCCGCAGATCAACGGTCTGTACCTTCCATCCCTTCTCATGTGCCAGCAGCAGCAGTCCTCCGATGGGAATCCGCCCGCAGGCCTGCTCTTCTGCAATTCCACTCGGATCGAGCCGCTCTATTGCGCC
>DTYT01000324.1 GCA_012961745.1 Kiritimatiellia bacterium
AACCTTGGAGCTTTTGGGCTGGAAACTTCCAAGCCTTGGAACTCTTGGGCACTGCCGGGTGGGTACCGGAGGCAGAGTTTCCGGCGTGGCGGGGGAGGGCCGCCGGGGATTTTGGCGGGACTTTGCCGGTGGTAGGGCACTGGGCGGCGTCACGGTGGGGGCGGCAGGCCCACCTTGAGCCGGTAGTACTGGCGGTGAATGTTCCAGGTATCGGCGGTGAACGTCATTTCGCCGCCTGTGCCGGGGACGGATTGCCATCCGGCGACCGCATTCCAGGCGGAACCGGAGTCGGAGCGTGACTGGAGGGTGTAAACGCGCCCGGTGGAGGAATTCCACTTCAGGATGACAAGCGTGACAGCGGGATGATGGAGACGAAAGAGCAGATGAACCGTGCCATCGTGGGGATCCGTGTCGGTATAGAACTCGCTGCGGTTGTCGTAGCCGTCGCCGTCGGCGTCGGGATCTCCGTCCGATGCGTCGGTGGGGTCGAGCGCGTAGGAATATTCCCAGCCGTCGGACATGTCGTCTCCATCGCTGTCCGCCCGCGTCGGATTGCAGTTCAGGTTGGTTTCGGTGCGGTTGTCCAGTCCGTCGGCGTCGTAATCTCCGTTGCTGCTCAGGACGACGATGTGGTCCTGGACGGCCGCGCTGGGATTTCCGTAGCCGTCCACGGCCCACACGTACAAGAAGGTGAGCTGGTCTGAGGCGGAGGAGGTGATCGTAAGGGAGCAGTTGGTACTCCACTGGCCGCCCGGGGAGGCGAAGCTGTGCTGGGTGGCACAAAAGTAGCGGGCGATTCCGGAAGCGGCGTCGGTGAATCCGCCCCAAGCGGCCTCCAGCACCGGGCAGAAGGTGTACTCCGCATTCCCTTCCAGGCTCGCCCAGGCGGCTTGCGTGTCCGGGCCCTGGTTGTCGACCACCAGGGGGAAGGCGGTGAGGGTGATGGAGCTGACGTAGCCGTCGAAGGAATGTACCCGGAAGGCGAGATCGGTGACCGTGCGGCCGGAAAGATCGACGCCGGTGAGGCTGGCCCGGGTATCCCAGATGGCCCGGATGGTGTTGGGCTGCAGGTATCCGGTCTCGCTGGTGCAGGAAATCCCGGCCAGTTGCATGACCGAGGTCCGCTGTGCCCGGCTCACCGGAAGGGAGCCGGTGACGGACGCGATGGCGGCCGGGTGCCAGGAGACCTGGTTGGTGCTGAATTCCAGGTACAGCCCGCACACGTCCCCGTTGGCGTCGGTTACGCGGGTGGTGACGGCCACCAGGCCGTCGCCGTTGGTTGAGATCTGGGCGTAACCCACCCACGAGACGGTCGGCGCCCGGGTATGGAAGACCCGGGCCTGATCCCATGCTACTGTAGGCCGGTTATAAAGGTCGCTCTGGGCTCCGACTACCCAGTGGGCCTGGTAGAGTCGATCGGCGAGATAGTGGGGAGCGCGCAGGTTACCGAGGCCGACTTCGATCGGCACGGGCTCGCTGCTCTGATCGAGGAAGCTCAACTCGTACTGGTTTTCTCCCAGAGCGATTCCGATTCGGAGCTGGTTGGTGGCGTTCAGGTAGGCGGAGAGATTGTGGATGGTACCGGCGAAGCGCTCGGTGCCCATGCTGGCCGGGGAGTCGGTCTTGGTGTAGAAGCGGAAGGTAATCAGGTCGGCTTCCTGATCGTAGTAACCGTAGAGTCCGCAGGAATTGGTCACCCACCACGGGTTGTCTCTCTCGGAGCAGATACCCAGGATAGTTTCGCCGTCGTAGCCGTCCTTGGTGTGGGAGAGGGCGATGGTGCTGAGAGTGGCGCAGAAGACATACCAGGCGCTGGTGTCGTTCCAGGAAATCGGGTTGGTGGTGGCGTATGCGCTGGTCTGGTAGTAACTGGTGCCCGGTGTCACCCAGAACTGACCGTTGCTTTCGGTGAAGGTGGCGGAATCCCAATCGCCGATCCGGGTCCATATATTGCTCATCTGCGTGTCGTCGAAGGCATCGTAGACGTAGGTGGTGTGAGCCTGCGGCACCCCAGTGGTGGATGGCACAGCATCCTGCCAGGAAAGACTGAGCTTGTCGAAGTAGACCGAACCGTACTGGCTGGGGCTGGAAGAGAGCAGGCAGGTGATACGGCCGGAAACCACGTTGAGCGGTGGAACCGATGAAACTTGGTATTTGAGCCAGAGGTCATATTGAATATCCGGCAGGTAGTGAGCGGACTCCGCGTAGCCGATGAGCTGACCGGAGGAGTCGTACCATTCCAGCGCCAGGGCCGCGTAGGTCTGGGCGCCACCGAAAGGTTCCCCGCTTTCGGACATGATGTATCCCGACAGCAGGTACTCCTTGGCCGGGTCGGCCGGGATGCTCTGGACGAGTTTCTGGGTTCCGTCACCGCTGCCGGATTTCCACAGCTTCAGCGACTGCTTCAGGTGCAGCGTCGGGGATACCTTGATCGCGCCGGCGTATTCTGAGCCGACCGGATACCAGCAGGGGACATTGGTGAGGAAGCCCGGCGGCCCGTCTTCAAAGCTGAGGTTGCCGGCCAGGAGCACTTCGGCACTGTCGAATTCGAGTCGCAGAGTGACAATGCGATTGCCGGAATAGCCGAACTTCCTGCCGGTAGGCCAGGTGCTCCAGGTTTCCGGGGTGCCGCGGCTCCCGCTGGCGGTGCGGACCGACGTGTAGTGGGTTTCGCTATAGGCCACCGCCGGCAGGATGGTGCTGTCGTAGTCGGTCTGGTCGAAGCTGAAGTCGAGCAACAGGTTGCTTTCGCCGCTGACAGAGAGGGGGGTGTCCAGTGGTACGGCAAGCCACCCCGAAAAGTTACTGGGGACGCTTATGGTTCCTGAATAGATTTGCTGCCAGCGGTCATTGATGAAATGGTCCGGCAGGGCGTTGGTTGCGGTTTCCTGGGCGCGGATGACGTAGTTCTGGAGGGGACAGGCGGGGGGGCTGAAGACATAAATGTAGATCTGGGTGATAGTTCCCGCGCGGCCAACGTCGTCGGCATGGTAGAGAACCATGGTCCGGTGCTTGGGATAGCGGGAGTCGAGGGGCGAAGGCCAGTTGAACGACGGATCCACGGTTCCGACTTGAACCTGTCTTTCCTGCGGCTCGCCGTCGGCCTCGACTCCGGCGGTGGAAGGCAGGCGGGACTCGCTCCAGACCCTGCATTCCTCCCAGCGTACGGAACCGCGGCCGTCCTGGTTGTTGGCACCGGCGAGCTGATAGCCGCATTCGTAGAGGGTAGCGCCGAGGTTGTGACTCCCGGTGGGCGATCCGGACACGACCGACCAGACTACCGGATCGCCGCCGGAGAGAGCCTCCACCTGGTAGTCATAATATGTCAGCACGAAAACCAGCTCGCATCCGCCGTTCAGCTGCGCGGCGGCATTGGAGATCACCGCGGCAAACCGGATATTTCCGACCGTACCGGCGGCATTGGTCTTGGTAATGAACTCGAGAAGCAGGGTATCGGCTGACTGGTCGTACCCGGCCCGCAGGTACGCGGCGTTGGTAGCTTCGTCTAGGCTGCCCTGCGGGCCCCAACCCGAGGCGATGCCCTGGATGGCGTAGATGTCCGGATCACCGGCGGTGGAACTGCGGGCGACTGTCAAAGTCGAAAGGACTGCGGCGAAGGAGTAGCTTAAGCCGTCATCGTTCCAGTGGATCGGGCGGACGGAGTTGCAGCCGGTCACGGCGTCGTCGGCGTCGGCGGGCTGTATCTCGAGAACCCCGCCGGTCTCGGTGACCTCGCTTGTGCTGTCATTGAACCGCTTCCAGAGCGAAGTGGATAGGATTCCGTCCTCGAAGTCGTCGAAGAGGATGTTGCCGACCAGGGGAGTGAAATTGAAGTCCGCCAGAATCAATTCCTGGGTTGCTCCCGGAGGTTGGGCATTGTAAGGCCAGAGGGAAATGTTCACCCACTCGTCCGTATCACCAGGAACATCGTCTCCTTCGTAGGTCCAGTCGGCCAGGACCGCCGTGCTGTCGGGCGGGTCGCTCGAGTGTCCGTACCAGATGCGATAGTGCACGCGGCGCGGAGTCCAGGCGAATTCCACCGTGACCAATTCCGAGGTGAAGGAGGCTGCAAATTCCGCCAAGTGGCCGGACTGGTATGCCGGCTGGATAGCGAACCGAATGTTGGTCTGGGGTGTCTCGAAGGCCCTTCCGATGTGCACATCCAGCTCGTGGGCGGCATCGAACGCGGTGCGGAAGGTGGCAACGAGGTTGGTGTCCAACTGGTCGGGATTGGTTTCCAGGTGCCACCGGTAGCGGCCGAATCCGGGGCTGGTGGCCGAATTGAGTCCCGCCGCGTACCAGAGACCGTCCCGCGCGGTGATCTGCAGGTGGAGACGATTGCTGGAGTCCAGCCGGAGGTTGGCCGCATTCCAGTAGTTTCCGCCCGGCTCGCCGTAAGAGTCCTCGACGTTCCAGGTCCACCCGGCCCAGTAGAGTTGCCGGGGGGCGAATACCGGCCGGTCGCTGGTCTGCTGGAGCAGGTAGGTCTGGTCTGCACTGGTCAGCCAGACGTCAACGGTGGCCCCCGGGGTCGGAGGCCAGTGGAAAGTGGCCAGAGTGTCCGGCGGCAACGGATAGGTGAGCGATTGCCCGTCCCAGCGGATGACGAAATTCCGTGTGGTTTCACTGTCGTTGTAGGCGATCAGCACCAGGTTACTGTCGGGATTGCGGAAGGCGGTGGCGCAGGGCGAGGGGGATGATTCCTGCAGGCCGATGCGATAGGCGCCGGGGCGGACGAATTTGGCGATGTGGCCCAGCGTATAATAGTCGGCATTCCGGGTGATCTCCCCGGAAGCGGTGTCCAAAGTGAGGACCCCTGTACAGTCGGCACATCCTCCGGCTATCTTGGGACCGTGGTTCTGGTCGAGAAGGAGGTTCCATTTCAGGATGGAACTTCCCCAATTGCGGGTCACGCCGATGAGTAGATTTAGGGCGTCGTATTCCAGGATTGGGGCAAATCCGCCGCTCCAGGCTCCCGCAGAGAGCTCGGTGAAGTGCACCTCCTTGTCCGGATGCTGGTCATGAATGAGTGTTTGGGCCAGTACGTCCCCGGCGTAGCCGTGAAAAGCTGATCCCGAGACGTAGGCGCGGGTTTCGGGGGCATTGAGCACATCGACGGGGTAGTCATAATTATCCCAATTATGGTCGTAGATCCAGAGCTCGGTGTCCACCGCATTGCTCTGAAAAAGGCTTCCCACCAGCGAAGCAAGGCGAACCGCTGCGGTAGCTGACAGGTACATTCCCGGATAATCGCCGGGCTCGAAGAGCGGCTCGTTCTGCAGGGTGAGCGCATGAATATGGAGGGAGTGATTGCTGTAGGCCTGGACATATTCCAGGAAATACTGTGCGAGTGTGTCGTAGCAGTCCGTGCGGAGTCTGCCCTGGAAGAGATTGGTGCTGGTCTTCATCCAGGCCGGCGGACTCCAGGGGGAGCCTACGATGGCTACCCGTGGATTGATGGAAACGATCTCCTGGAGGGTGGGTATGATCCACAACTCGTCTCGTGAGACGTTGAAATTTGTAAGCGCGAAGTCTGTTTCTCCCGGTGGCATGTCGTCGTAGGTGTAGTCTTCCAGGCGGAAGTCGGAAGATCCCATGGGATGACGCACCAGGGTGAAGCCCACTCCCTGAATCGGATCAAACAGCTCGGCCAGCAGATTAGTCCGTTGCGGATAGCTCAGCTCGTTTTGGAGCAGCCAGGCGGATGATTCGCTAAGGGCGGCACCGAATCCCAGCATGCGCTGGAAGGTTTGGGTGGGATAGATCTCGATAATCACCTCTTCGGCGGTGGCCTGGGGCAGCCGGGTGAGCAGTGTGAAGGGCAGCAATAGAGTTGGCAGCGTCAGCTTATGGCGCAGCTTCATTGGCGGGACCGCTCCCGAAACCACACTACCCGTCCGGCCGGGGATTGTTTAGCGCGATCGAGGACTTACCGGTCGGTTATCCAAGCGCTTGTTGCCTCTGCCCATCTATTCCGCGGATTATGGGGCAAGATCAGCAGGAACGCCGGACCCGCCTTGGAGGGCCCCTTCAGCGCGGAGGTTCGGCTTCCAGCTTGCCTGCCTCTCTTCGGCATGCCGCGCCCTAGGAACCCCTCTCTGCGGGGCGGATCTCGGACTTTTAAAAGTCCGAGAAGAAGGAAGGGAGGGTAGTGTCTCCGTCTCGCTCGCAGCCGGGACAGGTCCCGGGCAACTACTACAGTTCTAGTACTGCGCTGCTACACTCCTGACAAGCCCTGCCATACAGTCCTACCGCAGCCCGGGGAATTTCACGGGCGGCCTGTCAAGCGGAGCGTGGTTTGATCCGGGAGAAGCGGAGAATCCACGTCGGCGAACAATTCAGGTTAGAGTTTTTTCAGCCTTGCAAAGGGGCACAAAATATCGTGGGCTACTCCACGCCGCAACCGCTCGAACGGGACGGGTGGGCGGCTGCGGAAGTCGTAATGACGGCCAGACGAGCAGCCGAAAATTCCATCACCGTAGTGGGCCTGATGGCCCTGGCGCTGGTGGCCTTTCGGGTGGTGCTGCCTGCGGGGGTGACCCTGTTCACTACGGATGACGCAATCGGAGACCTCCAGTTGCGCAAGGCGGCTTTGCCCGCGGGATTCCTTTCGTACTGGGTGGACAGCCCGCTTGCGGGAGTGGGCAGCTTTCTTAACCTGAACTGGACCAACCTGCTCCTATGGTGGTTGCCCCTGGAGGTATTCACGGACTGGATTCACGCCGTCGACTTGGGGGTGGCTTCATTCCTGTTCTACCTTTTTCTGCGCCGGAGGCAGTTTTCTTCAGCGGCCGCTGTGGTTGGATTGCTGGCGGCATTCTGGACCGGGACCAACCTCTACCTCTGTTACGCAGGACATATCGGAAAGTATGGCCTGCTGATTTTCGCCGCCTTGTACATGCTGGCTGTGGATGTCGCCGTAGAACGGCGTTCGCCGGCCTGGGGTGCGGTTTCCGGACTCGCTGCCGGGGGGATGTTCCTGGAACAACCCGACCTTGCCTTCTTTTTTGCGATCTTCTGGGGGGGGTACACGCTATGGCGATTGTGGGTCAGCAGCCGGGGAGCGGGGCTCAATGGTTGGATGAAGCTTCTGATACCCCTGGTGCTGGTCGCAGCCTTGGTGGGTTTTCGACCCTTATGGGAAGGATATCGGACGGCGATCCGCGGGGTTGCGGCAATCAGCCGCACGGCGGAGGAAAGGTGGGATTTTGTGACCCAATGGAGCTGGCCGCCGGAAGAATGTGTCGATTTCGTAGCGCCGGGATTCATGGGATGGCGCAGCGGCGAGCCGGATGGTCCTTACTGGGGTCGGATGGGCCGGTCGGCGGGATGGGAAAGAACTCACCGGGGATTCATGAATTTCAAGCTGGAAAACCAGTATATGGGATTTGGGGTGATATTACTGGGGCTCCTTGCTGTGATGTACGCCTGGGATCGCCGTCGCAGCGGCAGCAGCCCGGGGGCGGCAGATCTCAGACTGTGGTCGGTGATCGCCGCGGTTGCGTTGCTGCTTTCCTTCGGCAAGTACTTCCCTTTGTACCGCGTTCTATTCCGGTTGCCGGTCGTTTCCGGCGTCCGCAATCCGAACAAGTTTCTGCATGTCTTTCAGTTGGCCGTGGGAGTTCTGGCGGCGGGGGGCGTGGATGTTTGGCTCAAGGCCGGGCGGGATGATGACGCCCGGCGGGTGCTGCGGCGACTGATATGGCTTGGGGCGAGCGCTGCCGGGGTGCTGTTGATTGCGGCACTGTGGACTGTGGTGGCGCGGGAGGAGGTGGTGACATCGTTCCTCCGCAAAGGTTGGCCGCAGGCACTGGCGGATGTGATTGCGGCGAATATAGTCCGAGCACTATTCCACGGGGGAGTGGTTGCCGCGCTGATTACGGGACTGCTGGCGGTGCGCAATGGCGGGGCGAGGCTGGCCGCAGCGTTGAAACCATGGGCGCTGGTGTTACTGGCAGGCGCCGACCCGCTCTCCATAGCGGGCCATTACATCCGGCCCATGGAACTGTCTCCGATTACCCGGAACTGCGTGGGTGAATATCTCAGCCGGAAGACAACCGACCGTCGCGTGGCGCTGCTGCGCCAGGACGGACCCTATGGCTATCTTCTGACATTTGTTCTTCCGTACCATTCGATTCCCGTGGTGAACATAACCCAGATGCCACGCATGCCGGCCGATTACCGCCGTCTTGTGCAGTACGGAGTGCGCGATCCGCTGCGGATGTGGGAGCTCTGCGGCGCGGGATATTTGGTAGGTCCGCGCGAGGTGCTCGCCCGGGTCGCGCAGGACAGTCGGTGGCGAGGACGTATCCAGCCGGAATACGGCTTCGACCTGGTTTCCGCCGACGGCGGAGTGGGATGTTTCCCCTCCCGGAAGGATGCCGGGCACGTGGTGGCACGGATCGCGGATGCGCCGGGAATGTTCAGTATCGCTGCGACGGTTAAGGAGGCCGAAGGGGATCGGATCCTGGAGGAGATTTTCGCTGCGGGCCTGCGCCCGGGACGCGATGTGGTTGTTGCGAGAGGACCGGGGGGAAGGCCGCAGCCGGATACGGGGACGGTGCAACTGCAAGTGATCGAGGCAGCTCCGGGACGCGCGGTTGTGGAGGTGCGTTCTTCCGGGTCGGCACTGTTGCGGTATGCCACGCGATTTGATCCCGACTGGGAAGTTACGGTTGACGGTAGGAGCACCAGACTACTGCGCTGTGATTACCTGTTTCAGGCGGTCATGGTTCCGGAAGGCTTTCATCGGGTCGAGTTCCGGTACCGGCCACCAGTCTGGCCCTTGCTCTTACAGGCCTTGGGTATGGCACTGGGGGGCGGGGGATTGGCGGCAGCTATTCTGGGTATGCGGAAGGCGACATGAGCAAGAGACCGGTGGCAGGTGAAGAGCAACCTGTCCTGAGCGTCGTCATCCCGACACTGGGCCGGCAGTCGCTCCTGGAGACCTTGGAATCGCTGCGCGGGCTGGAGGAATTTCCCCGGCTGGAGGTTATCGTCTGCGGCAGGATACATGATGAGGAGGTGCTCCGCCGGGTCGCCGAATTGTGCGCGAAGCACGGGAACCTGATTCACGTGCCGGTAGAGTTCGAGACGGGAGATTCGAGCCGCAAGAAGAACGCGGGCGCTGAGCAGGCAAGGGCGCCCCTGGTAGCGTTTCTGGACGATGACGTGATAGTGGGGCGGCATTGGGTAGAAAGAATAGTCTCGCTGTTCGGTGAGGAAGACGTGGGCCTGGTGAGCGGTCCAGGCCTGATTCCGCCGGAGACCCACGGATTTGCCCGACTGGCGGGCTTGACGCTGCAGTCCCTGGCGGCGGGGTACGTTGCTGGCCGGTACAGCGGCGGCCGGGGGGAACCGAGGAGGATCCGCTGGTCGCAGATCATAGGATGTAACATGGTCTACCGCGCTTCGGTGCTGCGTGAGATCGGTGGGTTTGATCCGGCATTCTGGCCGGGGGAGGAGATGATTGCAGCCTACCGGGCGCAGCAGAAGTACCGGATTTTGTTTCATCCTGAAGCGGTGGTATACCACCGTCCGCGTAGTACTCTTGGCGGTTTCTGGCGGCAGATGTGGGGCTATGGGGCGACGCGCATCCGCCTGATACGCGGCGGGGCGCCTGTGGAGCCGAGTACTCTTTTCCCCATGGGATGGGTGGCCTCGCTCGTGGCGCTGATCCCTTTGGCGTTCGTCTCATGGCTGGCAGCTTGTTTTCTGGCGCTGGAATTGATTCTCTATTTGGCGGCGGATGTCGCGGTAACGGCTCTCAAGGTGGCCGATACGCGTTCTGCCGCGGATGCCGGCATATTGCTGACGGTTCCGCTGATGCATCTGGCCTATGGCCTGGCGCAATGGTACGAGGTCTTCTTCCCCAACCGCGACCTGGGCCGGCAGGTGAAAACGTCCGTCCAGCGGTCCTGACGGGCGTGGGGGTCCTTTTAGAAGTATAGAAAACGTTTTATCTTGCCTGTAGTGGTCTTCTCAAACGGCTCGTAGCGGACCTTCACCCGCCGGGGGCGCTTATATGCCGGCAGGTGTGAGCTGAGGCGTCGCACCTCGTCCCGGAGCAGGGCTTGTATCTCTTGGTCGGAAAGCGGGCGCCGGCGCTTTTCCGCGAGGGCGTCCAGAGCCTCCATGTCGGGAACCACGATGACTGAAAGAGTTTCCGCCCGGGGTCTTTCGTCCTGGGAGGAGGCCAAGGCGAGGGCCTCCGCTATATAAGGACTACGGAGCAGGTGAGATTCGATTTCTTCGGGGTTGATGTTCTTTCCCTCAGGGGTGACGATCAGGTTCTTACGGCGTCCGGTGATGAAGAGAAACCCATCTGCATCAAGGCGTCCCAGATCCCCGGTGAAGAGCCACCCGTTGCGGAAAGTAGCGGAAGTGGCCTCCGGGTCGTTGTGGTAGCCGGGGGATACGTTGGGACCCCGGGCGATGATTTCTCCTACACCGTCGGGGCCGGGATCCTGAATCTGGATCTCTACGCCGGGCACCGCGCGCCCCGCGCTTCCCGGTCGAGGCCTTTCGGGTGGGTTGAGGGTGAGCACGGGGCCGGCCTCGGTCAAGCCGTAGCCCTCTATCACGGGTATGCCGTGTCGGCGGAACCACCGAAGGACGCGGGCATCGCAGGCTGCTCCGCCGACTACGATCATCCTCAACCGTCCGCCGAGTGACCGACGGAGGCGGATTCCGACAAGGCGTGAGCCTCCCGGCAGGAGCGAGAGAATCCGGGCAAGAGGGGAGCGGCGTATCTGGTGAACCGCGCGGTCCTTCATCTTGTAGAGCATCAGCGGGACGGTCAGCAGAATGGTAGGATGCAGCTGCCGCATGTCTTCGGCCACGGTGCGCAGGCTGCGTACCATGCTCACAGGCACTCCGGCTGCGATGGGTGCCAGAAGGTTGGCGGTGAGGGCGAAACTGTGGTGCAGGGGCAGCACCAGCAGGAAATGGTCGCCGGGCAGAATCCGTGCGGCGGCCAGGCACGACTTCACGTTGGCTACGAGGTTGCTATGGGTCAGGAGAACTCCGTGGGGCCGACCGGTGGTACCCGAGGTGTAGATGATTGCCGCCGGTGTTTCCGGTGACGGCGAAGGTGGCGGCACAATAGACTCGCGGCGTGGCCGCTGCACGACCGACTCGTACCTGTGGAGCTGCGGACCCGCGGCCCCGCGGGGCGGGTGCACCACCTCTGCCGCAGTGATGATCACGTGTTTCAGACTGGGCAGGCTGTCAGAGCATTGCAAGACGAGGTGCACGTATTCACTTTCGGCGTAGAGCACGCTGGCTTCCGAGTCGCGCAGAATGTGGAGAATCTCGTCCTCGGGCAGTTGGGGATCAACCGGGACGGCGGTTCCCGCCCAACAGGCCCCGAAGAACACCTCCGTCCACTGAGGGCGGCGGCCCATGAGGATTGCCGCGCGCTCCGGTGTATGACGGCCGTGAAAAAGGTCCGCCAGGAAGAGTGCGTTGAAGAGAGCACAGCGGTGGAGATCGGCGAATGATTTTTCCGTCCAGTGATTTTCTTCAAAATAGCGCAACGCGGGGGATGCAGGGGTGTGACGGGCGCGCAGGCCCAGCAACTCAGGAAGGCTCTGAGCCTTGAGAACCGGATCTGGACGGGGAACCGCCATCCATCTGTATCCTCGAAGTGATGGAATTCTAACCAGGCGACGGTAAGAATGCGAGAAGAAGCAGTTGTCCGGTGCCCGCTTGACTTTGAATTGCTCCTGATCTATCTACTTTTGCTCGACGGTTGCACCCGTGGTGGAACTGGCAGACACGCAAGATTCAGGATCTTGTGGCCGATGAGGCCGTGGAGGTTCGAATCCTCCCGGGCGCACCATTCGCCCGCGTCAAGTTTCCGCAGCCCCCTACCGCGTTCGGGCGGCGGGTGTCACGGCTGTTCCGCGTCCTGGCTGTATTGGATGGCCGCTGCGCTGCGGAGTTGCTCGATGTAGTCCGAGGCCGCCTGCCGTTGTTTACTCTGAGTGAGGGAGGCCCGGATGGCATCGTGGACCTCCTCAAGCGGCATTTCTCTGGCGGGCTGGTGATCGGTCACCTGGATGATGTGGTATCCGAAGCGTGTCTCGACAACCGGTCCGATTTCCCCGATTTTCTGGGAGAATGCGGCTTCCTCGAATGCCGGCACGGTCTGCTTGCGGGCGATCATTCCCAGCTCCCCGCCGCGGGTGCGGCTGGGGCAGTCCGAATACTTCTTGGCCAGCTCGGCAAAATCCGCTCCCTGGAGGAGTTGCTGGCGGAGCTCTTCGGCCTTTTTGCGCTTTTGTTCCATAAGTTCGGGGGGGTCGGCGGGTGTCACTTGGATGAGGATATGACGTGCGCGCACCGTCTCGGGCCGGGAGAAGCGGGGCTTGTTCTCCTGATAGAACTTTTCGATCTCGGCTTCGGAGGGCGCAAGATTGGTCGGCGAGTGTTTCTCCATCAAACGCGCGACAGCCAGATCGAAGCGGATTGCATCGGCGAGTTCCTGGGAGGTCACGTTGAACCGCGCCAACTGCTGCTGCAGAGTAACGCCCGGCGGCATGGTGGAGGTGAGTTCTGCGATGCGGTTGCTTACTTCGGCATCGGATACCTGGATGTTCTCATTGCTGATGGCCTGCTTCAACAGCTGTTGGACGATGAGGCTCTCCAGTGCCTGCTTGCGGATCTGCGGCCGCAACTGGGCCACCCTTTCCGGTCCCATGCGTCGTATGAGATTGGCCGAAAGGGTCTCGGCTTCCCGGTCCAGCTGGGCGCGCGTTATGTCTACCCCGTCAACCGTGGCCACCACACGGGGGCCGGGGACAGCGGTGCGTCCCAGAAGGCTGGTGAACGATTCGGCTCCCTGCGGGGGAACCGGAGGTGCGACGGCTTCCTCCTGCTGGCTGCAGCCGGTCAACGGTAACGTGACCAGAGCCAAGGATACCGCGATTGCCGATCCTACCGTACGGAATTTGGTCCACATCATCGAATTCCCCAATTGCATTCAGGTCTTCTTCGCGCCTCGTACCGGTCGGGTGCGGGCAGTTCACGTGCGTATACTGCCCCCCGAGTGCAGGCGCGTCAAATGTTTTTAGAGAGAAGGGAGCGTGGTATCTCCCACTTGAAGCGGTGGTGCCGGCGGTAGTGCAGTATCTGCGCGATAGTATGGCGGGCCTTGTTAGTCACTGCTTCGACCGTGTTGAACGCGTTGTGGGGGGTAAGAAGGACATTCGGGTGCTGCTGCGCCAGCCGGCGCAACGCTGGCGGCAGGCGCGGGTCGTTCAGATCGCCGCTTTTCCTCAATACGCGGGCGATGCTCGGTTCGTTCTCGTAAACGTCGAGTGCCACGCCGCCCAGGATTCCCTCCTCAAGCAAACGCAGCAGGTCTGCGGTGGGTGACAGCTCACCGCGCGCTACGTTGACGAAAACCGTCCCCGGGCGGGCATGTTTCATTCGCGCATAGGAAAAGAAGCCGCGGTTCTCCACCGTGAGGTTCATCGCCGCTACGACCACGTGGGCGCGGGGCAGCCCGCGGGCGAATTCGACGTAACGCACCCGGCGGAAACGGCGAACGATGTCGACGCCCAGTACTTTCATGCCGAGAGCCCGGCCCAGCCGGACGATTTCGCTTCCGATATTCCCCACCCCCACTACCAGCAGAGTTTTCGCGGCACATTCGAGCCCCGTGAGGCCATTCCGGTGAAAGGTACTGAACGCCACGGTTTGCAAAGGCAGCTTTCGGAGCAGGCTCATCCACAGCAAGGCCGCCTGTTCGGCGACCGCCCTCACACAGTAGCGGGGGAGATACCCGCAGCGTATTTTCCCTCCCGAGGCGGAATGCACAGGCAGCAGATGATCGTAGCCTGCGCTGCGGGAGAGTACCGCCTGGACCCGGTCAATCCAGTGAGGAGGAATTACCGACTGGGTTCTGATCGAAATCACCGGTGCAGGCGGCAGTTCGTGGCCTGATTCCTGAATGGTCGCCGGTGTGCTGGCAAAGTCGAGACCCGGGGGACAAAGCTGCCGTAGGAGGTGTTCCTCCTCCTCGAAAACTTCGTAAAGAAAAATATCAGTCATTTTCCCCGTTGCGGATCTAGACGCCGTCGTGATTCCAACCCTAAAGATAAAACGATTGACACCTGCGGGGAAGAAACAATAATGGTTTTACTGTAAGCGAATCGCCGTCAACGAGAGGTGGGCCATGCCTGAAGAGGAAACCAGACCGGAATCGTCCGCCGAAGAGCAGATTGCTGTAACCGGCCCTCGTGGAACGCGGCCGACTACCGATGCCAACGTAGTGATCCAGTTGCTGGTCGCAGTGGTGGGCTCGGTGCTCGTGAGCTGGGCGGTCACCCCTTTGAAGGACACCAATCTGAACTATCTCTGGGCCATAATCCGCGACCGTGGTCCCGTACAGTATTTTGAGGTGTTCATGGCGTTCATGGTGGCGACGTTCATCTTCATGAAAGCCCGCATTGTCCGTAATCAGCTGGGGGTGATTGCTTCCGGTCCGATTGGCCCTTCGGTGGATTTCAACGACGATGAGCAGGTGCAGGATCTGCGGGAAAGCGTAACCCGGCGTGACGAGTTCGCTTGGAGCATTTTGCTGAATCGGATCGAGCGGGCTCTGGCTCTCTGGCTGGGGTCCAAGGATGTGAGCCGGGTGGCATCCTGGGCGGCATCCGAGTCAGATCGCGATGTGACGGCCTCGGACTCCTCGTATGCGACGGTGCGCGTATTGATCTGGGCGTTGCCGATCCTGGGGTTCATCGGGACAGTGATGGGATTGGGGCAGGCGGTTTCCGGATTCGCGAAGTTCCTTGCCGGCGCGGCGGAGTTGACCCAGATCAAGGAGGCGATTGCCAAGGTGACGGTGGGTCTGGGTGTGGCGTTTGATACCACGCTGCTGGCCCTGATTCTGACGACCTTTCTGATGTTTCCGCTTTCATGGGTTCAGCGGCGTGAGGAGGGGTTATTCGTCGAGATGGACAATTACATGGACGACCACCTGATTTCCCATCTACCCTCGCCGGAACAGCAGCCGATCGTAATCGAGAATCTGGAGGACAGCATTGAGGCGGCATTCCGGCGGTATATTCCGGATCCGGACCGCTATGACGAGGTCTTCACCCGTTCGATAGAGCGGGCGGCGGCCACCGTAGAGGAGAAGTTCAGCGCCTTGGCGAAGGGCTATGAGACCACCCTGAGCGATATCAGCTCGCAGCTTTCCGCGGGGTTGGGTTCGGTGGGAGATCAGATCCAAGGGGCGCTGTCTGGGTTTAGGCAGGAGCTGGAGCAACACGAAACGCAGATTGTAGCTTCCCAGAAACAGGCTGCCGCAGAGCAGCATCAGAGGATGAAGGAGCTGGTACAGGAGTTGAAAGAGTCGTCGCAGGCGGTGGCGCAGCGCTACGAGGCCATGGTCCAGCAGATCCAGACGGCCACCGAGTCGGCGGTGCAGCGGGCGCTGCAGTCAGCGGACAAGACGGCCCAGCAGATAATTCAGGCGGCGGAGAAGTCAGCGACCCGAGCGGGCAAGGCGGCGGAGGAGGCGGCGGCGAAGGCGTCAGCAGTGGTAGAGAAGGCGACGGCAGGGACAATCAAGGCCGCCGAGCAGGTGAGCAGTCGTCTAGCCGAGGTCAGCAAGCTGGCCGCGGGCATTGAAAAGCTTCTGCACGCCGAAGAGGCAATGGAGAAGGCCATCGTATCGTTGGCCACCGCCGAAGAATTCCAGAAGACGCTCAAGGATCTCCGGAAACACCTGACGACCACGGACGAATTCTGCGCGCGCCTGAGCAAACCGCGCGTAATCACTTTGCGCGAGGAAGTTGTGGAATAGACCTCGCGGAGCGCCGTGTAGGGGGACGGCAGATCTCATGGCCAGAGCCCGCAGAGCGATGGGGCAGGTGGAGCTGACCGCCTTCATGCCGATCATTCTTATGACGGTCGGCTGCCTGGTGGTTCTGCTGGTAGTCAACACGGTGATCATTGTCAGCAATCCCGAAAACATCCGGATTACCTCGGTTATCCAGAGTGCCTTGTATGAGCCGGGCCGCCGTACGGGACTGGAGATGGGGGCTCCGTTTCCGTTCGGCAACCGTGAGAAGGAGCCGGTATACTTCGACGTGCATCCGGAGTACATCGTGCTGTACCCGGGGAAAGACAAAGTGGCCCTAGGGGATCTTCTGCTGCCCGGCAATCCGCTGGAACGGATGCTGGACCTGGTGGAGCAGCACAGGGATACCCACTACATTGTCATTCTTGCCCGTCCGCATACCGCTCGCCTAACCCGCAAATTGCGCAAGCTCATTCACGAGCGAGGGATTGATTTGGGCTTTGAGTTGTTCGAGGCCGAGCGGGAGGTGGTATACAAGCCGTCGCGAAGGTCGCAGCTGCTGGTGAAGAAGGAGTAGGACGCGGTGGCCAGAAGGTCCCGAGAAGCGTCGGTGCGACTGGACTCCTTCCTGGATATCATGACCTGCCTGGTCGGGGTACTGGTCCTGATCATATTGCTCACCGGGATTGATGCCGCCCAGATCCAAGTGCTTATTCCCACCCCGCTCGGTCATGCAGCCGACCTCCGGCAGATAATCATCGAGTGCCGTAACGATATGCTTTACCTAGTTCCCCTGGACGACATCCGACAGCACGCAGTAAAGGCCCTTGACGAGATTTCGGAAGAAGCCGCCGGTGACATGGTCAAGGTGATGCAATTGCTTGCCGAGCGGCGTGTGAGGGTGGGGGACTACGAAGTGGATCTCGCCCAGGCCATGAGCGGACACCTGATTTTGGTTCCCGTGCCTGGAGAAGAGGGGTATGCGCTGCGCAGCATAGAAACCGAGACAGCGGGCAAGTGGTTCGGGAGGATTCTCGCGCGCATTGATACCAAGGAGGAAATGCTCACTTTTCTTGTACGTGATGACAGCTATACGGTTTTCAAGCGGGCCCGTGCTCTGGCCTGGCAGAAGAAGATAGAGGTCGCCTACGAGCTGCTGGACGCGCGCGACGTGATTCGTTTCGGACCCGGAGGCGAGCTCACGCTGGCCCAGTAGCCACTCTGCGGAGAGGGCATAACGCGGAAGAGAGTTACGAATTCCTGTCGGGCCGCAGCGATTTCCGGAGTTTGCCTGGGAGTGCGTACTCTGCTATAGGAGAGTGCGTCCTCTGCGTTGCGGGCGCTCGAGAATCAGCGTGAAAGGTTGTCAAGTCGGAGGTAGGGGAACATGTCGGGCCTAGAGATAGAAGAGATCCTGCGGATTCTGCCTCACCGCTATCCGATGCTCATGGTGGACCGAGTGGTGGACCTGGACACCAAGGCCCAGAAGATCCGTGCGATCAAGAATGTTTCCTTCGATGCCGGCTACCTTCAGGGTCACTTTCCGGGTGAGCCGGTGTTGCCCGGTGTGCTGCAGCTCGAAGCCATGGCTCAAACCGGTGGCATCCTGCTCAATCGTATGTACGGGCGCGAAGGGCAGATCGCCTATTTCACCGGGATCAGCCGCGCGCGGTTCCGGCGGATCGTGAAGCCTAGTGACCGGATGGAAATAGAAGTAGACCTTGATCGGGTTAGGCTGGGGGCGGCTCGCGTCAGGGGCGTAGTGAAGGTCAATGGTGAAGTGGCATGCGAAGCGGATATGAGCTTCCACATGAAGCGGGGCTGAGGCCGTGGCCGAGATTCATCCCACCGCCATTGTTTCTGAGGGGGCTAAGCTGGGCGAGGGGGTCGTGGTGGGTCCCTATGCGGTCATCGGACCGCATGTCGTCCTGGGGCGGAGTACTAGGATAATGTCGCATGCGGTAGTGGAGGGACATACCCGTATTGGAGAGGGTTGTATCGTCTACCCCTTTGCCAGCATCGGGCAGCGGACGCAGGATTTGAAGTACAAAGGAGCTACCACCTACGTGGAGATACTGGAGGGCACAACGATTCGGGAGTTTGTGACCGTGAATTCGGCCACGGATGAGCATGGAGTCACCCGCATAGGCAGGGGGTGTCTGCTGATGGCCTACGCCCACGTGGCCCACGACTGCCGCCTGGAAGATGGTGTAATTCTTGCCAACTGCGCTACGCTAGGAGGGCATGTATTGATCGAGGAGGCAGCCGTGATCGGCGGGCTGTCGGGCATTCATCAGTTTGTAAGGATCGGACGCCTGGCGATGGTGGGGGGATGTTCCAAGGTTACGCAAGACATTCCGCCTTTCATGCTGGCGGATGGCCACCCGGCGGCTGTGCGGGGGATCAATGTAGTGGGACTGCAGCGGAAGGGCTTTTCCGCAGAGTCAATAAGGCGCATCAAGGAGGCACATCGGATCCTTTTCCGCGCAGGGCTACCGCTCGGCGCCGCGCTGGAACGCCTGGAGACCACTGCGGGCGAAAGCGAAGAGGTCGCCCATATCTGCCGTTTTGTCGGTGCATCGGAAAGGGGGATAGCGCGTTGAAGTCCGTGGTAGCAGGTGTCTGTCTGGCGCTGGGAGGGATGCTGGCGCTGGCGGCCGCGCCCGAGGCCGTGCGGGAGGGTATGGTCGCGGTACAAAAGACGGTCGACTTCAACTTCGAGCAGGTAGACATTCACATTCTGGCCCGGATCGTCGCCGAACTTACCGAGCGGAGAATCGTGATCGGTGACGGCGTCCAGGGTCGGGTGACTATTGTCAGCCCGGGCCGCATCGCCGTTTCGGAGATCTGGCCGCTTTTCCTCTCGGCGCTGCGCGCGCAAGGGCTGGCGGTGTATCGTTCCGGGAATGGGTGGGTCGTGGTTCGTGTGGCAGAACCCAAGCAAGTCCTGGGGCCGGCGGGGAGGGGAGGTGGTGGACTGGAGACCCGGGTTCTCGAGCTGCATAACGTAAATGCCGTCGATGTTCAGCGGACTCTCAGGATGCTGGTAGCGGGCGGCGAGAGGGGGTCGGTAATGGCGTTTCCCCCCAGTAATCATCTTATCGTCACCGCCGACGCCGAGACGTTGCAGCGGGTGGAGGCGATCCTGGAGCAGCTTGACCAGCGGGGAGCGGGTCGTGTGGCTCAAGTGGTCCGGCTGAAGCATGCGTCGGCGGTGGAGCTGGCGGCCGCGTTGCAGGAAGTCTCCCGGGGGGCGGCCACGTCACGGAATGTCTTTGCGACGGCGGTGAGGAACGTGGCTGCGGGTATGGGCGGCATGCCTAGCGGGGTAACCGTGGTGCCTGCGCGGCAGGCTAACAGTCTTGTGGTGGTGGGCCCTCCGGCCGAGGTCCGGGAGTTGTGTCGAATCGTGTCGTTGCTGGACGTGGAACCAGAATCGCACCGGGGGCCTTTGAACGCCATTTTTCTGAAGTATTTGTCCGCCGAGGATGCGGCTGCCAGTCTGAAGAAGCTGTTGGAGCAGCAGCCGGAAGCGGGGGGGAGGAAAATAGGGATAGAGTTCAGCAGGGCGAACAATGCGCTATTGGTCCGTGCGGATCCCAAGGATTTCGAGTGGCTCAGAAGGTTGGTCGAAGATCTGGACCGTATGCCGGAGCAGGTATTGGTGGAAATTCTCATCGCCGAGGTGGGACTGGATCATACGCTGGAGCTGGGGGTGGAGTGGTCTACGATAGACTTGCCCGCCGAGGGGCGTACCACGGTGATCGGGAGAAGCCGTCCGGAGGAAGTCGACCGGATTATGGACCTGATCGCCGAAGGGATATTCCCCCAAGGCCTCTCATTGGGCGTGGCGCGCGGCGTATACCGGGACTCCGCGGGACGCCTGGCACCCCGTATTCCGTTCCTGCTCAGGGCGTTGGCTGGGGATCGGGACGTCAAGATCCTATCCAGCGTTCCCTTATGGGCCCAGAACAACAGTGAGGCGAGCGTCAGCGTGGTGGAAAATATCCCGGTACTGCGTTCCACGATCCAGGGGGGGGCCGGTACTGCACGGGATGTGATTCAGAACATTGAACGGGTGGACGTCGGCATCAAGCTCAAGATGATTCCGCATGTGAATCCCGACCGCGAGATAACCATGGAGCTCAATCCCAGTATTGAAGCCATTATCGACCGCGGTCCACCCGACATGCCTTTTACACCGACCATCGCCAAGCGAGAGGTTTCCACCACCGTGACGGTACCGGACGAGGCCACGATAGTGATCAGTGGGTTGATACGCGAGGACCGTGTCAAGGTTCAATCCAAGGTGCCGTTGTTGGCGGACATTCCTGTGCTGGGGGCGCTGTTCCGTCATACCTCGGAGCGAGTCAAACAGAGCAATCTGATCATATTTGTTACCCCGCACATTGTGACGGATCAGGCGCAGGCCCGCAGGATAGGGGAGCAACTGGAGCAGAAGACCGGGTTGCCGCGGGAGAGGATCCGGTTGGGAGGAGACGCGGGCAGGGCGCGGCCATGAATGCATCTGAGCTAGTTCTGGCCTCGGGTGCGGCCACCCGGGATGACTTGGAGAGGATCCGTCGGGAAAAGGGGAGGGTTCCCGCCGAGTGGCTGGAGTTGTGCACCGCTCTGGCGGAATCGGGCGTGGTCTCCGAGTCGCAGATAATGGATGCGGTGGGCCGGGTGTGTGCGCTGAAGACGTTACACAGTATTGCCGACGAAATGCTGGACCCTTCCCTGGTCGGCGATATCCCCTTGGAATGGGCACGCCAGCACTTGATTTTGCCGGTGCGACTGGATGGTTCGGCAGTGGGTGTTCTGCTGGCCGACCCTACCCGGACCGACGCCGCCCACGATATATCCGTGGTACTGGGAGTCGAGGCCGAGCCGATTTTGGCCCCCCCGCAGATAGTGCGCCAGGGAATTGAGCGCTGCTACCTGCGCCGGGAGCGGCGTCCGGCCGATGTCGCAGGCACCTTGGATTCCAGCAGTCGGCGGGAAGAGAAAGCCGGTACCGATATACTCAGCACGCCGCGCGACGCGCCGGTCACTCAGATGGCCAACCTGATCTTGCTTAACGCGGTTCGTGCGGGTGCTTCGGACATCCACATCGAGCCGGCCGAAGGGCACCTGAGGGTCCGTTACCGTATAGACGGCGTTCTCTACGAGCAGGAGCCACCGCCGCGTGAGATGGAAGCCGCGCTGGTGTCGCGGATAAAGATCATGGCTGGACTGGATATCGCGGAACGCAGATTACCCCAGGACGGAACCGCGCGGGTAAGGGTGGGAGACCGCGAGTTGGACGTCCGTGTGTCGTGCGTGCCGGTGGCTGATGGAGAACGCGTCGTCCTGCGTATTCTACACCGGGAAGCCGTTCTTCTACCGCTGGATTCCTTGGGAATGCCGCCGGAGACTGTGGGTGTATTCCGCAATCTTCTGTGCGAGCCTCAGGGTGCGATCTGGGTGACCGGGCCTACGGGAAGCGGAAAGACCACTACTCTGTACGCCGCGTTGCAGGAACTGGATTGCGCGCATGCGAACGTGATGACCATTGAGGACCCTGTGGAGTACCATCTTCCGAACATAGCCCAGCTGTCGGTCAGGCCGAAGATCGGGCCGACATTTGCTGCAGGATTACGCCATATCCTGCGGCAGGATCCGGACGCTATTCTGGTCGGGGAAACCCGGGATACCGAGACGGCAGAGATTGCAGTTCGTGCTTCGCTTACCGGACATCTGGTCCTCAGTACCCTGCACACGACGGACGCACCCGGAGCCGTAATTCGGCTGATGGACATGGGGGTGCCTCCCTACATGCTCTCCGCCGCGATCATGGGTGTAATCGCACAGCGGCTGGTTCGGAGACTGTGCCCCGGGTGTCGGGAGCCTCAGCGGCTTCCGGAGGAATTGCTGGAGCGCATCCCGCGCCTGGGGTGCCTGAAGACGGCGCGCACCTACCGTGCGGTGGGCTGTGATTCCTGCCTGGAGGGTTACCGGGGACGGACAGGGATTTTCGAGTTCATGACTGTCCCTGAAGAACTGCGGGAATTGATCCGGGAGGGAGTCGACCACTCCACCTTGCGGCAGGCTGCGCGGAAGGCCGGGATGAAGACGCTGCTGGAGGCAGGATTCGACAAGGTCGCAGATGGTACCACAGACGTCCAGGAGTTGCTGCGCTGCGTCGGTCACAAGTTTGCTGCCTTGTGAGGACATACCGCTATAGAGGCATCACCAGCTCCGGCAGCCTTGCACGTGGACTGATCGAGGCGGATAACGCCAAGGACGCACGCACACGCCTGCTGGGCGGTGGAATCATAGCTGAGGAGCTGGCGCCGCTCGGCTCGGGTGCCGGAGACCGGCGGATGAGGATTCCGCGACGGGCCCGGGCCGAACTGTACCGCGGTCTGGCCGATCTGATAAATGCCGGCATGCCTGCCAGCCAGGCGCTAGCATCGCTGCGTGAAACTCTGGGTGACCGGCGGACGCAGATGCTTGCCGCGCTGGCGCTGGATCGGATCCGTGAGGGTGCCTCCCTGGCCGACGCCCTTGCGCAAGCGGATATCACCTACGACGAGGCAGAGCGCATCCTGATCTCGGCGGGAGAGAAATCCGGACGGGTGGCCGACTTACTTTTGCGGACCGCGGAGCATCTGGAACGTGAAGCGGACCTGTATGAACGGGTGAGAGCGCTGTGTTTCTATCCGTTTCTGGTCGCCGTCCTGGCATTGGGAGTGGCCGGCTTGATGTTTTTCGTCGTAATGCCGCGATTCCTGATGATGCTTCAGAAGGCTGGCGTTGCCCTGCCGGCAGGGGCGGAGACAGGCCTTTTACTGGCCCGGGGGGTGCTCGCTGCGATTGCTGCGGGGCTGGTCCTGTTGCTTGCCTTGGTATTCGTGGGGGGCAGACGAGATGCTCATGGACGGGTCTTGGTCGAGCGTGTTCTCCGGAGGATGCCCCTGATCGGGCCGGTGCTGGCCGCCCGGCATACGGCACGAATGGCGCGGACGTTTTCTCTTCTGCTGAAAGGTGGGGTGGATACCGTTCAGGCCTTGCGTATGTCCGTTGAGGCCTCAGGCAGCCCTCTGGCGGCATCGATGAGCGGGGAGGCGGCCGCTGCAGTTGAGCATGGGGCGGCGGTCTCCGAGGCGGTGAATTCTTTGGCCGGTATCGATCCGACGATCTCACGATGGTGTCGCATCGGCGAGTCTTCGGGGGATCTGGCCGGAGCATTGGAGCGGGGGGCGGAAGTGTTCCTGCGAAAATGGCTGCAGAGTGCCGAGCATCTGGTCGCGACGCTTGAGCCGCTTCTGGTGTTGGGGGTGGGTGCTCTGGTGCTTCTGGTTGCCGTGAATCTGTTGCTCCCGGTTCTCCGGCTTAGCAGGAGCCTGGCATTCTGAAGCCGGCAGTTGCGTGCCGGAGTTGACGCGGCACTGAACCGTATCATTGCGGCCTGGCCGGGGCTCCGCCGGCCGCCGCAGTCGAGGGAGCCCGGCGCCAAAGAATGGCGGGATATTCGCGCTGGGGGGAAAGCTTGGTGACAATGCGGTACCCTGCCCTGTGCAGGATGGTTTCGGCGTGGGTTTCCACAAAGGACATGACATAGAGGGGCGCATGCGCCCCGGCGACCCTGCGGGGCGAGACCGGGGAGCAGGATCGGCGTACATAGAAGAGGAAGCCTTCGCAGTGCCCGATTAACCATTCGTCCCGAGGTCTCAGCTTCAGATAGTAAAGCGGGTGGCGCCCGATGATGCGGTTGATACGTTGGTTGTCCGCTACCTGCCGAGCGCTGTCGGTGTGGGTGTAGGCGTACCAGCCGTAAGTACACAACATGCTCGCTGCCGCGACCGTGACTAGGGCCGCGGGGACATAGCGGCCCGTCCCTTGCAGGCGGCGGATGAGGAGGGATGCGCCGGATGCCAGAAGGAATATGCCGGCCGCAAGCGGCGCACCTACGCGGGAGAAATCGCCGGCACGGAGAATTCCAGCGGCTTCCAGTTGGGGGGTAAACGTTGTTGCCAGGCAGATGACAAACGCCGCAACGAAGACCAACCATGGATTACAGGCGAGCGGCCGGCGGCTCCGACCTCGCAATCGATCGTGGTTATCCTGCCATGTCGCGGCGGCGGATGCGATGGCAATGGCCAAAGGTGCCACGGCTGGCAGGATGTAGCGCTGTTGCTTGGAAGAGGAAAAGGAGATCCACCACCATCAGGGTCCAGAACCAGAGCCACGCAGGACTCCTCATCGGCGCCCCAGGGGTAGCTCGGTCAGGGGGACGGGAAATCAATGCAGCTAGGGACCAGGTTGTCCAGGGGAAGACCAGCCCGAA
>DTYT01000325.1 GCA_012961745.1 Kiritimatiellia bacterium
CACCGCCCCGGCCTCCCTGCCTGACCGGCAGGCAGGCCTGCCTGACCGACAGGCAGGCGCTTCGCTCGGCTCCCGCCTTTGGGCATCGCCGTTCACCGCTGAGCCCCGGGCAACCCCCTGCACTCCAGGAAATTCGCCATCAGTACACGCCCCGCGCGGGTCAGGATCGATTCCGGATGAAACTGGACGCCGTAAACCGGCAGCCCCCGGTGGCGCAGCCCCATGATCTCCCCGTCGTCCTCGCTGTGCGCGGTCACCTCGAGCTCGGCCGGAAGGCTGTCCCGCTCCACCACCAGCGAATGGTAACGGGTCGCTTCGAACGGGTTGGGCAGCCCCTTGAATAGGCCCCCGCCGTCGTGGCGGATCATGGAAGTCTTCCCGTGCATGAGTCGCCGGGCCCGAACCACCCGGCCCCCGAAAGCCGCCCCCACACACTGGTGTCCCAGGCAGACGCCCAGCAACGGTATCCCCCGCAGGGCCGCCAGCCGGACCACCTCGCAGGAGATCCCCGCCTCCCGCGGAGTACAGGGACCCGGACTGATCACTATCCGCTCCGGGCCGCTGCCCACCGCTTCCTCCGCGGTCAGCTCGTCGTTGCGCACCACGCGCACCGCGGCCCCCAGTTCACCCATGAGGTGAACCAGGTTGTATGTGAAGGAATCATAGTTGTCTATTACCAGGATCACCCCCGGTCTCCTCCCGGCGACCCCCAGCCGCGCGCTATCTCCAGCGCCTTCAGCATCCCGCGCGCCTTGTTGCAGGTCTCCTCGTACTCGCGTTCCGGGTCCGAATCGGCCACGATGCCCGCGCCAGCCTGCACGTAGGCCGTGCCCCGGTCGAACAGGATCGTGCGGATGACGATGCACGAATCCAGGTTGCCGTCGAAGCTGAAATACCCCACCGCACCGGCATATGGACCGCGCCGGACCGGCTCCAATTCAGCGATGATCTGCATGGCCCGGATCTTCGGGGCACCACTCACCGTCCCCGCCGGGAAGGTCGCCCGCATCACGTCGAACGCGTCCCGGCCCGGCGCCAGCCGGCCCACCACGTCGGACACGATGTGCATCACGTGGCTGTAACGCTCGATCACCATCAACTCCGGAACCCGCACGCTCCCGTACGTGCATACCCGGCCGATGTCGTTGCGCGCCAGGTCCACCAGCATGATATGCTCCGCCCGCTCCTTGGGATCGGCCAGCAATTCCGCCCCCAGACGTTCATCCTCCGCCGGATCCTCGGAACGGGGCCGGGTGCCCGCAATGGGCCGGATCTCCACCTTGCCCTCCTCGCAACGCACGTGGACTTCCGGCGACGAGCCCACCAGGCTGCGATCCCCGAACTCCAGGAAAAACATGTAGGGGGACGGATTCAACGAACGCAATGCCCGGTAGGCCGCAAGGGGATCCACTTCGCCCGGCGCCTCGAAGCGCTGGGACAGCACCACCTGGATCACGTCGCCAGCCGAGATGTATTCCCGCGCCCGCCGTACCGCCGCCTTGAACTGGTCGGGCTCCATGTTCGAACGAAAGCGCACCTCCGCCGCCTGCCTGCCGCGGCGCAGGCAGGCCGGCCGCGCGGACGCCTCGGCCAGCCGGTGGGACACCGGACAGGTCAACCGGCGATGGACACCCTCGATCCGCTCCGCGGCCCGATCGTATGCCCGGTCGGGATCACCCTGCACGTGGGCGTCGGCCACGATCCGGATCGTGTGGCGCACGTGATCGAAGATCACCAGCGTGTCGGCGATCATGAACCGCATCTCCGGCCAATCCAGCCCCCCGCCCCTGCTCAGCGGTACCCGTCTCTCCACCCGGGATATCCAGTCGTAGGAAATGTGGCCCACCGCCCCCCCGAAGAAACGCGGCAACTCCGGATCCGGTACCGCGCGGTATCCGGCCAGCACCTCGCGCAACGCCTGCAGCGGATCGGCTCCCTCCCACCGCCGGACGACGCCCTCCCCGCCCAGAAGCTCCGCGCTGGTCCCCCGGGCACGGAATACGAGACCCGGACCGCTGCCGATGAAGGAGAATCTTCCCAGCCGCTCGCCGCCCTCCACGCTTTCCAGGAGAAACATCCCCCGCTCGGATCCCGCCGCCCCCGACTGTCTCAATGCCGCATAGGCGGACACCGGCGTGGCCAGGTCCGCCAGGAATTCGCGCCACAGCGGAACCAGGTTCCCCTGCCGGCATCGCCTGCGGAACTCGCTTCTGGACGGCTGCAACATCGAAATCCTACGGGTCGAGGTTGACCAGCTTCCCGGTCTCGAAATCCAGCCGACGGTAAAAGCAGATGCGCGCACGGCCAGCCCGGTTCACCGTGTGGCAGATGCCGCCGCGCCGCGGCCGCACCCGGAAAAGCAGCGCGTTCTGCTCGCAGTTCACCCGCACCTCCACCAGCTCGAAGCGGTTCCCGGAACGGGCCCCCTTCTCCCATAACTCGTTCCGGGATGTGCTCCAGAAAACCGCGGCGCGCGTCTCCAGGGCCCGCTCCAGCGCCTCGCGATTGACGTAGGCCAGCAGTATCACTTCGCCGGTATCCGCATCCTGTACCGCCACCGGGATCACGCCCGGCGAATGCACCGCCACCTTCTCCAGCTTACCGAAATCCAGCCGCAGCTCGTCTCCCTCCTCCAGCGCCCCGCACTCCGCCGCGGTCGCCTGCACCCCGTCCATCGCTTCCAGCCGCACCGGCACCCCCCGCCCGCGCAGATACTCCTTGGCCTCCCGGATGCTGTACTCGCCGAAATGAAAGATCGAGGCCGCCAGCACCGCGTCGGCCTTCCCGATCGCCAGCGCCTCGTAAAGATGTTCCAGCCTCCCCGCTCCACCGGAGGCGATCACCGGAACACCCACCGCCTCCGCCACCGAACGGGTCAGCTCCAGATCGTACCCGTCCCGGGTACCATCGCGATCCATGCTGGTCAGCAGGATCTCGCCCGCACCCCGCTGCACTCCCTCCCGCGCCCACTCCACCGCCTCCCGGCCGGTCGGGACCCGGCCGCCGTGGGTGAATACCCGCCAGCCCCCGGCCGGGTCGCGGCGCGCGTCAATGGCCAGCACGATGCACTGGCTGCCGAAAAGCCGCGCGGCCTCGCCCAGCAACTCCGGATTCTCCACCGCGGCGGTGTTGATGCTGACCTTGTCGGCCCCCGCCGCAAGCATGGCCCGCACGTCTTCCACCGATCTCACCCCGCCGCCAGCGGTCAGCGGCACAAAAACCCGCTCCGCCACCGCCCGGACCACGTCCAGCATGGTCCGACGGCCGTCCGAGGAAGCGGTGATGTCCAGGAACGCTATCTCGTCCGCGCCGGCCTCGCTGTACGCCCGCGCAACCTCCACCGGATCCCCCGCGTCCCGCAGGCGCACGAACCTCACCCCCTTTACCCCCCTCCCCCCGGTCACGTCCAGGCACGGAATTATTCTTTTCGCCAGCATCACACTGCCCCCGGGCTCACCCCCCCCATAATAG
>DTYT01000326.1 GCA_012961745.1 Kiritimatiellia bacterium
CGGGTCTGCGGGTACCGGGGGCGGGCGGCCGTTGACTTCCAAGCCTTGGAAATTCCGGGAGGAAAACTTCCAAGCCTTGGAACTCCGGGGGGCAAAACTTCCAAACCTTGGAAGTCCCGGGCGGGGAGGCTGGAGGGATTGGATTCCGTGGAAAGGGTCCTTGATATCCCTCGCGCGGGGCCGGCACGGTCGAGGAGGCGGAACGGAGGCTCCGGGGGCGCCGGGACGGGAAGGGGGCATCCGTCCTGGACAACCGGCAGCG
The DNA here is from genome assembly GCA_012961745.1 of Kiritimatiellia bacterium. Taxonomy (GTDB): domain Bacteria; phylum Verrucomicrobiota; class Kiritimatiellia; order B70-G9; family B70-G9; genus B70-G9. The sequence goes on from DTYT01000326.1 coordinate 263, forward strand.
GTGGTGGAAGATTGCGGATGTGGAACGCCACGTGCTGTTGATTACAAGGCGATGAGCGCGGTGAGAATGGGTAGATTTGTGGTCCCGGCGTCGGTCTGTGCGATCTGGCTGTTGTCCATGGGCTGGCTGGTGCGGTACGAGGCGTTTCCCCATCTGTTTACGCACCTGCTGCCCGGCTATCGCCTGCTGGAGCGGCGCAATCCGATCGTGGGCGACTGGTGGATGAAGATACTGCTGGACGCCGAGCAGATCGGCTATTCGCATACCACCCTGGACTTCGATGAAGAGGACCCGGTTCGCCACTATCGCCTATGGAACGAGACGGTCCTGGCGCTCAACGTCATGGGTGAGCAGCAACACATCCGCAGCACGGCGCGCGTATCGCTGGATATGCTCTACCAGGTGCAAAGGTTCATCTTCGGGTATTGCTCGGGTCCCTATTCGCTCCGCATACTGGGTGAACGGGTCGGCCCGCGGCGGTTTCAGGTGGGCATCTATTCGCCGGCCGGCAAGTACCGGACGGAAGTCGAGCTCCCGGAAGGCACGGTGATCGCCGACCTGATGCCGGAGTCGGGGATGCTGGATCTACGGCCCGGGCAGCGGATCGCGTTACGGACATTCAACCCGGCTACGCTTTCTTCGAGTATCGTCCGCATCCGCGCCTTGCGATACGAGGAGGTGGAAACGGAGGGTGAAGTAGTGCGGGCCCTGGTCATCGGGATGGACTATGAGGGCATGCAGACGACGAGCTGGGTGGGTCCCGACGGACGGGTGCTCCGCCAGGAGACCCCTTTCGGCCTGACCCTGGTGACCTGCTCCGCTGAGGAAGCGGCGGCTTATGTGCAGAAGCCGGCCACGGATGTGCTTGGCACCACCGCGGTTCCCACCGAGGGCGAGGTTACCTGTCCGCGGACCTGCCGTTCGCTCGTGGTCAGGATTAGTGGAAGCACCTTGCCGCCCGAGGATCTGGCCACTGCCCGGCAACGGGTGGTGGGAAGTCCGGGCGGGAGCGCATTGGTGCTGAGCGTGACCGCCGAGAGGGACCTCGGCGCCCGGCGCGGTGAGGGGGCGCTGCCGGGGGCGGTTCGGGAGTATCTGCGTGCCGGCCCCTTCATTCAGTCCGACGACCGGCAGATACGGGAAGCCGCCCGGCGCATTGTTGGAGGGATATCCTCGCCGGCGGAGCGGGCCGCGGCGCTCTGCGACTGGGTCTATACCCATGTCGAGAAGACCGCCGCCAGCGGCATACCTTCGGCGGTGGATGTTCTCCGCAACCTGAACGGCGACTGTAACGAGCACGCTTTCCTTTTCACCGCGCTGGCGCGGGCGGCGGGCCTGCCCGCGCGGGTACTTCTGGGGCTGGTTTACACTGGTGATGGATTCTATTATCACGCGTGGCCGGCGGTGTACCTGGACGGCTGGCATGAGTTGGATCCGACCTTGGGGCAGAGGGCGGTGGATGCCACCCATATTGCCCTGACCGAGGGAGAGGGGGCGCGGCAGTTGAAGCTGCTGGGGCTGATCGGGCGCATCCGCATCCGGGTGGAAGAGAGCGTCTGTCCCGGAGAGGCGGATTGAGGGTAGGCCGGGGTTGGATTCCGGCACCGTCTGGACGGGGATACCAAACAGAGGACGGGCCATGATCGAGATCGAAGCAGTGAGCAAGTCCTTCGGCCCGGTGAAGGCGGTGCAGCAGATGCACCTGAGGGTTCCCCCGGGGGAGATATTCTGCCTGCTGGGACCCAACGGTGCTGGCAAGACCACCACCGTCAAACTGCTGTGCGGGTTGCTCAAGCCGGACCAGGGATGGATCCGGATCTGTGGTTACGACATCC
>DTYT01000327.1 GCA_012961745.1 Kiritimatiellia bacterium
CGGGCCCAGCTTCTTCACCAGCCATCTCAACTGATCCAGAGGGGCAATGACCGCCGAGCATACTTCGCAGATCACCAGTTCCTTCTCGATCCGGTGGTCGAGCTGCCCGCGCGAAAAAACCGAGCAGTCGTACTCATTGGTCAGACGAATACCTGCGGTGGGACAGTATCGTTCGCACTGTCCGCACCAAATACATTCATCCACGCGGTGGACGAGCCGCCTCAGCGGAGGAACGGCCTCCGGGTCGTCTTCCAGGTAGATACACTTGGAAGGACAAACCTGAGCGCAGGCACCGCAGCCGATGCACTCGCCGGCGTCGAAGCGGGGACGGCCCCGGAACCGATCTACCGGCTCGTAAGGTTCCGCAGGAAAGCGCGTGGTAAACGGACGGCTGAAGAGAGCCCTTAGCGCCTGACGCAAGACCCGCCCCTGGAAAAGGCATGGCAGTTTCACGACCGCTCGCCCCCCCGATCGACGGTTGCATCCCATTCATCCACCACGCTGCCCTCCCACAACGGAACGCCGGAGACCTTCGCCCCCCGCGCCAGTGCATGTGCGGCGGTGGGTGCCGTGACCAGCACAAAAAGCAGGCACATGGCAGCCTTTGCCGAGCATGCCGGGCAATCCGCCAGAAGCGCGGTTCCCAGCAGTATCAGGCAGGTGCCCAAGGTAACGCACTTGGTGCCGGCCTGCAGCCGATTGTATACGTCGGGCAGGCGCACCAGACCTATGCATCCGACCAGATCAAAGGCCGCCCCCACCAACCACAATACCGTGCCGAGCCAGCTACTCATCGAATCCCTTGCCTTCCAGATGTTTCGCCAATGCCAGGGTCCCTACAAATGACAGGAGGGCCCATGCCAGGGCAATATTGATCACGAAATCCCGTCCGCTCAAAATACAGGCGACACTCGCGAAACCTACCACCAGCACCCCCAGAATATCGATCCCGACCATCCGGTCGGGGGTGGTCGGGCCCCGTCCGATACGATAAAGGCAAAGGACCGCACTTGACCCCAGAATGATCAGCATTGCCGCTGCGAGCATCGTCTTCCTCCTATCCCGCGATTCGGCTGATAAACCATTCAAAACGTCCCACAATCCGTTCAGTCACCCGCTCGATTCCGGTGACGGTGACATTGATCCAGTGAACGAGAATCTCGCCGTCCGCCGTGACCTCTACACTCAGCGTACCGGGAGTCAACGTGATCGAGTTCGCCAGCAGGGTCCTGGCCCCCGCCCCTTTCAGTCGCGTCCTCACCCGGACGATACCCGGCCGGATGGGCATTGCCGGATGTAGAACTCGGTAGGCCACATCCAAATTGGCACGCACGATGTAGTAGGCCAGCACTACCAGATAGACCGCCGCCCAGAACCACCGGACAGGATTCAGCCACCGGTCCGCCCGCTCCGTGGAAATCTCACGCATGACCGCCACCGTCACAGCGGCCGCCACCACCCCGGCCAGCACGTCGGGTGCCCCGGCCGAGCCCTTGCCGAAGGGCCACACCAGCAGCAGCCACACCAGCAGACATACTGCAAAAAGCGTGATCCGGTTCTTCATAGTCTACATTCCGAACACTCCGGCAGAGAGGGCGTGCACCGCCCGGTCCACCAGTACCGGACTCTCCAGTCCGGTCACCACGAACAACGACATGGCCAGGCAACCGATCGCCAGCAGCAGGAGGGCGACTGCCATCAACGGCGCCGTAGACCGTTCCACCCGGAACTTTTCCGCCGGTGTCTCGTAAAATCCATAGCGCAGCACCTTGAGGAAGGAGGCCAACGTGATTACGCTGACGAAGACCGCCCAGCCCGCGAGCCCGTAGAACCCGGCCCGGATGCAGGCGAAAATGATGATCAGCTTACTCCAGAAGCCGTTGAAAGGCGGAACCCCGCCTATGGACATGGAGGCGACCAGCGTCGTGCCCCCGGTCAGGGGCATGATCCTCGCCAATCCTCCCAGTCGCTTGAGGTTCCGCCTCCCGGTGGAATACTCCACGCTGCCCGCATTGAGAAACAACAGGGATTTGAACACCGAGTGGTTTAGCAGATGGAAAAGGCCGCCCGCCAGTCCCCAGGGCGTACCCAACCCCAGCCCCAGCATGACATAGCCGATTTGACTGATGCTGTGGTAGGCGAACAAGCGTTTCATGTCCCACTGTCCCACCGCGAGCAGCACGCCGATTACCATCGACAGCACCCCGAGCAGACGCAGTACTATCAGGATATCCGGGGTCGCCCCGAACACGTTGAAGAACAACCTCGCCATCACGTAAACCCCGATGGCCTTGATCAGTACCCCCGACAGCATGGCCGAGACTGGAGCCGGTGCCGAGGGATGGGCATCCGGCAGCCAGGCATGGAACGGCACCAGCGCCGCCTTCAGTCCGAAACCGGCGACGAACAGGCAGAGCGCCAGAAGGATGGGAGGCGTCAATCCGGTGGTCTGAATCCGGCCGGCAACCTGCACCATATTCAGAGACCCGGTGACCATGTACACCACGGCGATCCCGATCAGAATCAGCGCCGAGGATACACCGCCCAGGACGGCATACTTGAACGATGCTTCCAATTCCTCATGTTCGCAGCCGAAGGCGACCAGGGCGTAGGAAGCAATGGCGGCAATTTCCATGAATACGTAAAGGTTGAACAGGTCGCCGGTGACGATGACGCCATTCATTCCCGCCACCATGAACAGGAACAGCGAATAATAGCGGAACTTCGACGTGTAGAGTTCCATGTAGGACACCGAGAAAAGGCTGGCGCACAATCCGATGCCGTTTACCGCCAACAGAAGTATCACCGTCAGGCCGTCCAGCCGCAGGTCGATCCCCAAGGGAGTCGGCCAGCCTCCGACATGGTATACCCCCTCCCGGCCGATGAGCCCGAAACTGAGCACCGCCAGCACCGCCATTACCGCATTCCCCACCGCGTCGGGCGCCCAGACCACCCGCCGGGAGATCATGGGGATGAAGAATGCCCCCGCCAGCGGAAGCACCACCATCATGGGTACGGTATGGATCATGTTCAGCCCCTCAACCTCCGCATCTCCGTGATATCGAAAGTGCCGTACTTCTCATACAAACGCAGGCATAGCGCCACCAGCAGCGCCAGCACCCCCAGACTGATCACGATGGACGTAAGCACCAGCGCTTGGGGTAATGGGTCAACGGCCGCCGATGCGTAAGCGCCCGGGTCCTGCCCTGGCTGCATGATCGCAAAGGCACCATTGCGGCGGTATCCGATCAGGATGAGAAGAAGATGAATCCCGTACTCCATGATCATCAGGCCGATAACGATCTTCAGGACGTTCTTCTTGGCCACAACGCCGTACAGGCCGATACCCACCAGCACCAGACACAACGCATAGATCATGGGCCTGGCCTCCTGCGTCCCATCCTCCGCCTGCCTTCGCCGCACACTACGATATGCAGCGTCGACAACATTACGAAGACCAGGAAAAGCGAAGTAAGCACCTTGAGCGCGATCGCCAGATTGCAAGGCACCACCATGCCCGCGCTCGTCAAGCGGAAACGGCTCTCGGGTGAAGTCCCGATGAAGTTACGGAAGAACACCCCCCCAAACCACAGCCCCAGCAGCGCAATAGCCAGGAACGCCAGCGCTCCCGCGCTGTCCAGCTTCTCGGCCGCACGCCGCGGCAGGTGCCGATTCGCCTCGGTAGCCCCGTAGGCCAGCGTGATCAAGATGAACGCCGCCGCACAGATTACTCCCCCGGCGAATCCGCCGCCGGGGGTGAGATGCCCGTACAGCACGATGTAAATCCCGAACAGGAAGATTACCCCCTTCAACCAGCGGGTGACCGTTTTCACCA
>DTYT01000328.1 GCA_012961745.1 Kiritimatiellia bacterium
ATCTCCTGCAGGAACGCCTGAACCGCCTGGGTGGCCCATTCCCGCCCGCGGCGCGGATCACCACCGCTTCCCAGGGGGGCGCGGTTGCTCCGGCCCAGAGCGAAAGATTCCACCGAAAGAGTCTCCAGGATGCGCCGATCGCTGTCTATTGCCAGGCATCGCACTTCCCTTGGCGCGCGGGACGGCAGCCGATCTATCAGACGTGCGGCCGCACTCCCGATGCCTACCGCCGATATCCGGTTCTGCGGGTTTTCCATCATTGAAGCGCTCTCACCCCCCCCAGCGGAAGCCGTTCCAACAGCCTGCGCAAGAAAGGCGCCCGAGGTCTTTCCCCCCGGACGCGATAGGCGTACTTCAGAAGACCAACCGCGGTGGCGTACTCAGGGGCTTCACCCGCAACCACCAGACCGCTGACATCCCGCGGCAGCCCCACTGTGCACGGTAACCCGATTATCTGCCGGCACAGGTCTGCGATCCCATCCATGCGGGCACCCCCCCCCGTAAGTATTACTCCCGCCCCGAGCCTCGGAAGCAGTCCCTGCGCCGCGAGTATCTCCCGGACAATCTCGAAAAGCTCGCCGAGTCGCGCGTTGATGATCACCTCCAGATCCCGGCGGTAGGCAGGGGTGGCCGGTCCCGAGGGGATCCTCAAAGGAATGGTTTCCTCGAATCCCGCGGAAACCAGCGCACGGCCATAGCGCACCTTGACCTCTTCGGCGGTTGAAAGTGCGATCCTGCCGAGTCCCACCGCGATGTCATTGCTGACATGATCGCCACCGATACCCAGACTGCCCGCAGCCACGATGGCACGATCGGCGTATACCAAGTAATCGGTGGTTCCGCCCCCCAGATCCAGAAGCAGCGACCCGTTTTCCTTCTGTTCAGGATGCATTACCGCCAGCGCGGCGCACAGGCCGGAAAAGGCCGCATCCGCCACGTCAACATCCAAGGCAACCACCACGTCAGCCAGATCGGAGATACGGTTCTTCAACCCATGGATGGCCAGCACGTAGGCATCCAGACGGCTGCCGCTCATGCCCGTGGGATCCAGCACCTCAATGTGTTCGTCCACCACGAACCGCTGACGGATGGTGTGGACAATCACCCGGTCCTCGGGGATGCTGACCGCGCGCGCGGACTCGAGGGCATCGTGAACATGCTCCCGGCTGATTTCGCTGCCAGCAGGAATCACGGGAACCTGCCCCCGATTCACCTGACTACGTACGTGAGGACCTCCCACGGCGAGATACGCCGACCTTATCGCGGTCCGCGACTGTTCCTCGGCCGAATCCAGCGCGTCCCTTAAACAGGATACCGCCGCGTCGAAATTGACTACTTCCCCCTTACGCATCCCCCGCGACGATACCTCGCCGATGCCGGTCACCAGCAGATGGCCGTCCTGCCGAAACTCACCTACCAGCACGCGCACCGTGTGCGTGCCGATCTCCAGGGATACCAGTGGTTCCAGCGCCATGACTGCTGCACCCCGAGAAAACTCCGGACGGCACCGCCGGACATCGCCGTCGGTTCCTATCTAAACCTTGCCGGATAGTCGCCGTCAACCGTAGCGTCTATGAATGCCGGCCTACCCCGGCCGTGCTGACGGCAGGCCTGCATAATGGCGGCCACCCTCTTAAGCCGGCCAGGCAGGTCTTCTCTGGCGAGCAGGACGCGGGTGCCGCCGCTGAGCTGAAGGTCCAGTAGTTCAGGATCACCGATCTTGATCGTCTCAATCCGGAGCTGCGACTCCGCCATCTCCTTCTGGACGAAATCCAGCGTAAAAAGTGCGTCCCGCACGCACGGGTCACGGATCATCTCCCCGGGCGCCGGTTCAAAGCCCTTGCTCCACTCGATGACCGGAAGCGCCGACGATCCATAGGTCGGCGCCAGTACGTATCCCTCGGCATCCACGGCGTAGAATAAACCGCGCCGCCGACCGCGGACGCGGGCCAGCGGGATGCGTTCCTTTACGGAGACCTCCAGCCGGTCGGGCAGATGCCTTACTATCTCCACGTCCGCCACCAGCGGCACGCTGCGTAACGCCGCGGCCACCTCCCCGAAATCCACCTCGAAAATCCCCTGCCCGGCCCGTAGTCCGGTATACTCCCGGATATGCTCGGGGCGCAGTCGTCCGTCGGAGTGAAGATCCAGTTCACGGATACGAAAAAGAGGACTTTCCACAAAAATCATCCGCCCCGCGAGCATCACCCCGTATGAGAGCGCACCTAGACCAGCCACCGCCAGGAATGCCGCGGCAGTCACCTTGGACAAAGTGCGGCCGCTCCGGCGGCGGCGGTGAACCTCGGTTCCGCGCAGTAGCACGAATAACTCATGCGTCCCCGCGCCTCTGCGGGATTTCCTTCTCATCCACCCACCGCTCCACGCGCCGCGGACCGCTTCTCAAGGCCCGCCGACTCCATTATACGTGCACACAGCTCAGGAAAATCAATCCCGGCCGCGCGAGCCGCCTTGGGCAGCAGGCTGGTCTCGGTGAAACCGGGGATGTTGTTCATCTCCAGGACGTAAACGTCGCCGCGGTCATCCATGCGCATGTCCATCCTTCCCAGACCGCGACATCCCAGAGCAACGAATCCGCGCCACCCGTACGCCTTCAACAGCGCCGCCTGTTCCGCTTCCAGCGGCGCCGGCACCAGATACTCGGTGGCTCCGGCGGTGTACTTCGCATGGTAACTGTACTCTCCCCGCGGGGCGCGGATCTCGATGGGGTCGAGGACGGTATCACACACTACGCCCACCGTCAGCTCACGGCCCTGGATAAACTTCTCTACGATCACCTCTCCATCGTAGCGCAATGTATCCTCAAACGCCCCCTGCCAGTCCCTCTCCCTCATCACCCGGTGGACCCCGATGCTGGACCCCTGCCGCGGAGGCTTTATCACCACAGGCAGCGGCAGAGTCCGTTCCTCCGGCCTGCGAATGACCTCATAGGGAGCCACGGGAAGCCCCGCCGAAACGAATATCCGCTTGCTGATGACCTTGTCGAAAGCGGCCCGGCTCGCCGTGGGTCCCGACCCGGTGTAAGGAATAGCGCGTTCCTCCAGAACCTCCTGCACCGTCCCGTCCTCCCCGAATTCGCCGTGAAGAGCAATGAAAACCGCTTCGATCTGATCCGGCAGCACCAGCTCGCGGCCTTCGAGGTCGACCTCTACCACTTCGTACCCGGCCCGTCTCAGGCCGCCCGCAACCGCTCTGCCACTGGCCCGCGACACCTCACGCTCGGATGAGGGACCGCCCATCAGGACCGCCACCCTCTGAAAACGACGCTTCATTGATTGTGTTCCGCTTCCCGCGATCCCCCCAGGTCCCCCAGAACCTTCTCCACAATATCTTCTATATCGCCCGCCCCCAGCAGAAGCAATACATCTCCCCTTTCCAGGCGGGGACGAATCTGCATCCAGGCTTCAAGTGGGCTGCCCGCAGTATTCACCTGCGAGCCCCGCTGTCGCAGGCCCCGGGCGAGATCGTCCGTGGTTCCACCGGCGACCACCGTCTCCGAGGCGGCGAATACCGGCGTCAGGTAAAGTCGATCCACCGTCGACAAGACGCGGACAAACCCGTCCTTCAACTGCCTGGTCCGGCTGTAGCGGTGAGGCTGGAATATCACCCATAGCCGGCCGCCGCCTCCCGCCCGGATTCCGCGCAGTACATAGGCTATTTCCGTCGGATGATGGGCATAGTCCGAAATCACCGCAATTCCCGCCGCCGTCGTCCACCGATCGAATCTCCGCGCCACCGGGAGGAAGCGGCCCATGATTTCCGTGATGGCCTCAAACTCCACGCCCAGGTGCAACGCCACCGCGACCGCCGCCAGGGCGTTCGCCGCATTGTGCCGCCCCCCGACGCTGAGTTCCAGACTCCCCCGCCGCACTCCCCGCTCATACACATCCATGACACAGCGCGGATACTCGCAGCGCAGACGCCCGCCCACATCCGCATCCGGCGATAGACCGAAAGAAATCCGTTTGCCGGGGGCCGCATCCGCAATTGCCCCGCAGACCGGGTCCGCCGCCGGGAAGAAAAGCGCTCCGCGGCACTCCCCGGCGAAACGCCGCAGAATGGCAGCCATGTTCCGGCGGTCTCCATAGGCCGGACTGTGATCGAATTCCATGTTGGTGATCACTCCGAATGAGGCACAATAGCATCCGATCGTGCCGTCGCTCTCATCCGCTTCGGCCACCAGCATGTCGCCCCCCCCCGCGGCCGCCGGACCGTCCGCCACACGGTCCCACCCGCCGCCAAGGTAGTTGCAAGTCACACCCGCCCCCCGCAGAATCTGGAACAGCATGGCGGTAGTGGTCGTCTTCCCATGACTGCCCGTAACCGCCACGGTCCGGTAGATGGAGGAAAGCGCAGCCACGACCGTCCCCCGAAGGAGAACCGGGGTTCCGGTTTCCTCCGCCCGCCGGATCTCGGGGCTGGAATCCGGGACCGCCGAGGTACGCACCACCCCATCCGCTCCCTGAAGATGTGCAGGATCGTGTGCCACCGCGACCCGTATCCCGGCCTTTCGTAGCCATCTGATCAGCTTGCCCGGACTCCGGTCGCAGCCGTCAACATGATGTCCGCGGGCACGCAGAAGCAGCGCCAGTCCCGCCATGCCCACCCCTCCGATACCGACCAGGTGCAGTGCCGAGCCTCTGCGCTGCAGCAGCTGCGCCGCCTGCCGGGCTTGTTCCTGCAATTGCTCCAGGCGTATGGAAACCCCTGTCAATTCGGCCGTCGCTCCGCCGGTACCCGACCGGTCAACCCATCCAGCCCGCGCTACTTGCCGCAGGCGTTCAGCCCCAGAACCGCCTCCACCATGTCGGCCACGCGCCCGGCAGCCTCCGCCCGTGCACGCCCGCGCACCGCTCGGGACATACGTTCGCGTAACCGAGCATCGCTAAGCAGACGCCGCACCTGCTCAGCCACCGTGCGCACGTCCGCAGTCTCCTGCCTGCACACCACCGCCGCCCCGTCCGCTGCCAGTGCCGCGGCATTCCGGGCCTGGTGATCACCGGCGGCAAACGGGTAGGGAATAAGGAGTGCCGGCACCCCGAACACCGCCAGCTCGGCACAGGTAGACGCGCCGGCGCGGGCCACCGCACAGCTCGCTCGGCGGTACAGCCGCGCCATCTGCCCGGTGTACTCCGCCACTTCACAGGGAATCCCCGCTGCGGCATATCGCGACCGCACGATCTCCTCCGCGCCCACACCGCTGACATGGTCCACTTGAAAGTCGAGTCCGCTCCGCTTCAACCGCGCCAGCGCTTGTACCACGACCTCGTTGAAGAAGCGTGCGCCGCGGCTCCCGCCGAATACCAGGATCCTCTTGACCTCTTCTCCGCCGGACTCCGGACGGCTCCCCCCATCGGAGGCATGGACCAGTGCGGAGCGGACCGGCACCCCGGTCACCTCCAGAAGACAGGTCTTTCTCACCTTTCCTCGAAGGGATGCCTCGCACTCCGGCATGCCCAAGGCTAGCGCCAAGGCGTGCCGGGCAAACAGGCGGGTGACCCTGCCGGGCACCGCATTGGCCTCGAACAGTACTACCGGAAGCCTCCGCAATTTGGCCGCAGCCAGTGGTGCCGCCGCGCCGTAGCCGCCCATGCCAACTACGACATCCGCGTTTCCGAGCAGCGAAAGGGATCTCACCAGGGCGGTGAAATTGACCGCGAGCGCCCCAGCCAGCCTCCACGGCGAGAAACTCAGCGGGATGGACCGCACGGTAACCATCTCCAGTCCGCTCCCGTCGAGTAACGAGCGCTCAACATCCCTGCCGCACAATAGCACGGTGACTTCGTGCCCGCGCTCCAGCAGGCATTCCGCCACGGCCGATCCGGGAAAGAAGTGGCCGCCGGTTCCTCCACAAGCTATGAATATCCTTGCCATATCCGCGCCGCGGCGGCCGCAGCCGACCGGAAACGGCTTTCCGCCTCCACCACGTCCAGCGCCGCGCCCACCAGGTACAGACTCCCCGTGACCAGTACCGCACTGCCATGCGCTGCCGCCCATCGCCGGGCGGCCTCGACCGCTTCGACCATGCTCGCCCCCGGGTCCGCTCTGATACCTGCGCTGTACAGCCTTCGGGCGGCCTCCGCCGCATCCATACCTCTTTCCGAAGGCGGGCGCACGGTCCAGCATGATCCGACGTGCGGCGCCAGAAGCGCGCCGATTCCTTCCACGTCCTTGTCCTTCAGAAACCCGGCGACAACTGCGATCCTGGTCATTCCAAGAACTTCTCTCAGCGACGCGGCCAGCGTCCGGGCCGCATGCACATTGTGCGCCCCATCCAGAATGACCGGCGGCGAAGTACCCACGGCGTGGAAACGCCCGGGCCATTCCACGCACTCCAACCCCGCGCGGATATCCTCGAGCGCGGGTCGTCCGGCGAACTGCCCGCCGAGTATCAACGCCGCCGCACAGGCCAGAGCGCTGTTCTCCCGCTGGAATACCCCCGCCAGCGGGAGATGGATCTCCAGTGTGCCGTGCCGCGTGCCCAGCACCACCTCCTGCCGGTGCAATCCCGGGCTGAAACCTTCCACGTGCACCAGGTCACCCACCTGCCGCAGGGGCGATTTCTTGTGCCGCGCTTCCCGCCGGATCACGGCGATCACCTTTCCATCCTGTTCCGCGGTGAGGGCCGCTATCCCCGCCTTCAGAATGCCGCATTTTTCTCCGGCGATCGTGGCAGGTTCAGTCCCCAGGAATTCGGTGTGATCTATCCCGATGGGGGTGATCACCGTGAGTACCGGACGGCAGAGTACGGTCGCATCCCACCGTCCGCCCATGCCGGTCTCAATGACTGCCATATCCACCCCGGCCTCCCTGAAGCAGAGGAAAGCCGCGGCGGTGGCGGCTTCGAAAAAGGTCGCCGGGCGCAGACCGGTGGCCCGATCGGCCCGCTCGACCTCCTGCAGACACATCCCGAGCAGACTTCCCCCCACCGCCTCCCCGTCCACCCGGATACGTTCGCGGAAGTTCCGCAGGTGTGGGGAGGTGTAAAGCCCTATGCGGTAGCCCGCCCGCCGTAGAATGGAAGCCAGCATGGCGCATACCGAGCCCTTCCCGTTTGTTCCCGCTACGTGGACCGCGGCAAAAGCCCTTTGTGGATCGCCCGTCAACTCCAGCAGACGACGGATAACGTCCAGGGTGGGAACCACCCCCCGGGACCTGCGTCGCAGCAGAGAGCCAAGCAGCGGATCGGACAGATCGTCAGGCATCGCGGCCTTCACTCGGTACAGTGCCCGCCGGGCGCATGAAATCCAGCAGGGCTATCACCGTCGGCTTGATCTCCGACCGCGGTACGATCATGTCCAGGAGTCCGTGCTTCAGCAGAAACTCGGAACGCTGAAACCCTTCCGGAAGCTCTTGCTGGGTGGTCTCCCGGATCACCCGCGGACCGGCGAATCCGATCAATGCGCCCGGCTCGGCGATGATGACGTCACCGAGGGTCGCGAAACTCGCCATGACGCCTGCCGTGGTCGGATGGGTGAGGATGGGGATATACGCCAGCCCGGCAGCGCGATGCTTGGCGATCGCCGCGCTGGTTTTCGCCATCTGCATCAGGCTGAGCATGCCTTCATACATCCGGGCGCCACCCGAAGCGCATACGATGACCACCGGCCAGCGCCGGCCAGTGGCCCGCTCGAAAAGACGGGTCACCTTTTCACCCACCACTGAACCCATGCTGGCTCCCAAGAAGGAAAAATCCATTACCGCGAAGCCCACCCGGTGGGATCCGATCACGGCTTCACCGCCGGTGATCGCCTCGCGGAAGCCGGTCTTGGATATGCTCGCCTTCAACTTCGACTCGTAGGAGACGGTGCCGGTAAATTTCAACGGATCGGCACTTTCCAGATCAGCATCCCACTCCCGGAACGAACCCGGTTCGGTCAGCAACTCGATGCGCTTTTCCCGGGAAAGCTGGAAGTGGTGTCCGCACTTCGGGCAGACATTCAGCGAATTCTCCAGTTCGCGGCGGAAGATCAACTCACTGCATGAGGGGCACTTGGTCCACAGACCGCGGGGAATGTCCCGCTTTCGGGGACGGGTAGGCGTGCTCCTGCGACGTCTGAAGAGTCTCATCACCGGTTCCCGTGCTCAGTATAGCGTACGCGCCACCGTCAGGACATGCACTTTTTGTGCCCCGGCCGCCTTCAGCGCCCGGGC
>DTYT01000329.1 GCA_012961745.1 Kiritimatiellia bacterium
GCTGATGCACGCCGGCAAGGTCATGGACACGGCTAACCGGGCGCGACAGCCCCGCCTCAGCAATGCAGCCCACTTCGTGAAGGCCGGAACGATGTTCCCGGAGACGAAGCTGATCCAGGGGCATATCGGCGGTGGAGGGGACTGGGAGTGGAATCTGCGGGTGTTAGAGGAGAGTCCGCCTAATGTGTACATAGATACCAGTGGTTCGGTGATTGACGCCGGGATCGTGGACCGAACCGTCGCCACCATGGGCGTGGAACGGGTGTTGTTCGCCACGGACGGGAGCCTGGAGGAAGGAGTGGGAAAGGTGCTGGAGGCGGACCTCGACAAGGTCGATCGGGCCCGGATATTCGCCGGGAATGTTAGAGGCCTCATTGCTCGGAGGGATGGATGATGTCGCTGATGCTTCCAATGCTATTCGATATGAATACGGCCGTCGGTCACTGGCCGTTTCGCAAGGTCCCCCATCAGACCGCGGAGGAGTTGCGCCGGATGCTGGAGCAGGCCGGTTTCGGAGGCGCGGCCGTGGCCAATACGCATGGACTTTTCTACAAGAACTGCCATGATGCCAATCTGGAATTGGCGGAGTGGCTGGCGCCCCACGGCGATTTCTTTGCGGGCGTGGCCACACTCAATCCGCTGTACGCGGCCTGGGAGCGGGACCTGCGCGCCTGCCGCGAAAAACTGGGATTCCGCGCTCTGCGCATGGTTCCTCAGTATCATGCGTACGAACTGAGCGCTCCCGAGGCCATCGCCATGGCGACCGCGGCCACTGAGCTGGGTGTTCCGCTCCTGATACCGCATCGGGTAGTTGACGTGCGTCAGCGGCACGGGTTCGACACGGAGCGGACCCTCGGTCTGGACGAAATCGGTGCCCTGTGCGCGGCCGTGCCGGAGGCCCGGGTGATCGTGACCGAGGCGAACTTCAGTGGACGTATGCTCCTCGACGAGGACGGCGCGTTTCGCTACCCCGGCCTCTATCTGGAGAGTTCACGTGCGGACATCGGCTCTTTCCCCGAACCGGTGGCCGCCGAGCGCATGGTGTTGGGCACGGGCGCTCCCTTCAAACACCTGCGGCCGGCGCTACTGAAGCTGGAGATCGCCGACCTGAAGCCGTCCTCCCGAGAGCGGATCGGGTGGACAAACGGGAGACGACTGCTGGGAATGGCTTAGCCCGAGACAGCGGTCCTACTCCCCCGACCCCGTTAGGATGCTATGCCACAGAGGCACGGAGGGCACAGAGGGGGAGGAAGTCATCGCCCGGTATCCTTGCCGGGGGAACATCGGACAGCCCGAGGACACTTACGATTACCAGTACTTCGGCGCCCGCTTCGGCCGCGCGTGCTGGCTCAGCGGGCAGGCGATCCCCCCACCGGAGTACCATCCGGGTCAGATATTCTGACCAGAACCGTTGTGAAAGGACGAAGATGAGAACTATACACGTGCAAGGAAACAGCCGCATCGTCCTCCTCCATACCCCCGATCCGGTTCCCGGCCCCGGCGAGGTAGTGGTCGAAACCGCGGTTTCCGCCCTGTGCGGTAGCGAGCTGGGCGCGTACCGCGGTTCCGGAAGAGAAACGGGCAACAGCGGCCACGAGGCCGCCGGGACCGTGGCCGCACTGGGTCCGGGCGTAAAGGAACTGCGGATCGGACAGCGGGTGGGCGTTTCCGCCGTGGTCGGTTGCGGTTCCTGTGCGTACTGCGCCAGGGGACAGTACACTTAGTGCCGGGACCGGCGGGTCTACTCCGGCATGCACGCGGAGCGCTTCGCTGCTGCGGCCCGCGCCTGCCATCCCCTGCCCGAAGACGTGTCCTGGAACGTGGGCGTGCTGATCTCGGGAGACGGGCTCGGGGTGCCGTACCACACCTCCGCCAAGATCCACGATGCCTCGATCGAGACCATAGCCGTCTTCGGGGCCGGCCCCATCGGACTGGGCAATGTCCTTCTGCAGTCCTTTCTGGGACGTCGGGCCATCGCTGTGGATATCCTTCCAACCCGCCTGGAACTGGCCCGGAACCTGGGCGCCGAGCACGCCCTGAACGCCAGGGAGGACGATCCGGTGGAGCAGATTCAGGAATGGACCGGCGGGGCAGGGGCCGACGTCTGCATCGAGGCAGTCGGCCGTCCTGAGACCGCGAAGCAGTGCTTTGCCGCGGTGCGCACGGCCGGCACTGTGGTCTTCAACGGCGAGCATCCCGCGCTCGAGTTGTCGCCCAGCGAGGATTTCATCCGCCGCGATATCACCGCGGTCGGTTCCTGATACTACCACTTCCCGGAATTCAAAGAGATGCTGAAACTCTATCGCCGGGGCCTGCCGGTCACCGACCTGGTCGCCCACCGGTTTGCTTTCGACGAGGCGGCGATCGGCTTCCGGAAATTCGCCGCCGGAGAGACTGGGGAAGGTCCTCCTGCTCTACGGCGAAGGAGGGGGAACACCGTAAACATTCGACAGGAGAACCATGCCGGTGCGTCTCGTCGAAAGATACGATCCCGTATGGCCGATGTGGTTTGAGCAGATCAAAGCCTTTGTGGACGCAATCCTGAAGGAGTTCTACACGAAATTCTTCGGCCTGGCCGATGGGCCGATGGGCGGGTACCTGGAGATGGTCGACGCGGCCTTCCGGGATACGGACTGCCACACCGGCTCCAGTTTCTGCCTGCCCCGGATCTTCACGTCCGAACGCAGGACCCAGGCCCGGAACTTTCTGGAGGAGGCCGGGCGGTTGGCTGGAGGAGACGGGACGTATGCCCGGCGCGTGCGGATCTACCGGGTCAACTACGACCGGCTCGTGGCCTTCCTGGAGATGCTCGACGCGCGCAATCGCTTCGACTTCGCCGCTGCCAAGGAGGCGCTCGACAGGCTGGACCACCTGACCCGCACGATGCTGGACTTCAGGCTCTACCCGAACCCATCGGGCAAGGCGCCGGTCGAAACATTCGATTCCAGACTGGACCGCGAGGCGCGCCTGCTTTGGTGGCGCAGCGCCCTCTCCTACATAGATCGCTTCTGGTCTCCCTGTACCGAGAGCGGGTACGAGCGCACCATCGTCCGGGGAGAGTTCGTGGCGGGCGGCCCGGACGAGTGGGACTTTCTAATCGATCCGACTGACGTGGGAGAGGCGTCCGGTTGGTTCCGCGACGGTCCGGTCGGCGGAAACTGGCAGAAGCTGCGCACCACGAGCGCGAGCTGGAGCGACCAGGGATTGCACTACTACAAGGGGCTGGCCTGGTACCGGACCCAGGTCGAGATCCCCAAACGGTTCAAGAGGAGGAAGATCTATCTCTGGTTCGGCGGAGTAGACGAGA
>DTYT01000330.1 GCA_012961745.1 Kiritimatiellia bacterium
CGGTGAAGATCCCGCGCAACCGGCCCTGGTGGTCGGTGACGGCCACGGATCCGGCGCGGGCACTGGTCATGGCCAGGATGGCTTCCTTGACGGTGGTGCCGACCTTCACGCGCGCCAGGCGTTCCCCCGTACGCATGATATCGGCCGCTCGTAGAAGGAGCGTGCGGCCGATGGCTCCGCCGGGATGCAGCAGTGCGTAGTCTTCCCTGCGGAACCCGCGGGCTTCCAGGAGCACCATGGCCAAGGCGTCGCCCAGCGCCAGGATGGCGGTGGTGCTGGCGGTGGGAGCCATGTTGAAGGGGCAGGCCTCGCGATCCACCCGCACGTCCAGCACCAGGTCGCTGTGGGAGGCCAGAGTGCTTTGAGGGTTTCCGGTCACGGCGACGATGCGCGCGCCGCTGCGCTTGAGGATGGGCAGCAGGGTGGCGAGTTCCTCGGTTTCACCGGTGTAGCTGAGGGCCAGGACCACGTCGCCCCGGGCCACGATGCCGAGGTCCCCGTGCATGGCCTCCAGTGGATGCAGGAAAACCGCGGGTGCCCCGGTGCTGGTCAGCGTGGCGGCGATCTTCTGGCCGACGGGGAGGTTTTTGCCGATCCCGGTAATGATTATCTTCCCTCCCCGGGAAAGCGCTTCGAGCATCAGGGTTACCGTGCGCGAGAACTCTTCGCCGAGCCGGTCGCGCACGCGGGCCAGGGCCTCGGTCTCGATGTCGAACACTTCCCGTGCGCGGTCGAGGTATGCCCTGGATGGTTCTCGCCTCATGCGGATGCCTGCTCCTCCCGGGGATGCTTCAGTACCGCGGAGGCCGCGCTCCAGAGAACGAACAGGGCCAGTACCAGCATGCCGAGGCTGACCCCGCCGATCAGCCGGTTGCCGGTGGCTCCCAGATTGCGTACCGAAAGGAGAACCAGGCTGGTCAGCGTAGTACCCGCCATGAACAGACAGGGCAGAAGAATGAACCATCCCTTTCTCCCATTCCTGCGCAGCCAGGTGTACACCACCGCAAGCGCCAGCGCCGCGAGGAGCTGATTGGTGGTCCCGAACGCGGGCCAGATGGCCTTCCAGGCGGGAACGAGATTTCCATCAGGGGAACGGATTTGCTGGAATACGGCGGCGCCGGTCACCGCAAGGCTGAGCAGGCTGCCCAGCAGGCGTCCACTCCAGTTCCACAGGCCGGTGAATTCCTGGAAGATGAAGCGCGCCAGCCGCGTGGTGGTATCCAGGGTGGTGAGCAGGAAGGTGCTGATCGCCAGCAAGCCGAACGCGGTTCCGGCGCGAACCGGTATGCCCAGCGCGGACAGGAACTTCCCCATGCCTTGAGCGAACAGTCCGATGGGCGCCGCGCTGGTCGGTCGTCGGCTGAGAATCATGATGGTCCCCAGGGCCACGACCGCAAGGATCCCCTCAATGAGCATGGACCCGTAGGCGATGGGCCGCGCCGAGGACTGGCAGTCAAGCTGCTTGGAGGTAGTCCCGGACGAGACCAGGGAATGGAATCCGCTTACCGCACCACAGGCGACGGTTATGAAAAGGGCGGGGTAGATGGAGCCCAGGTGGGGGTCCTTCCATACCAGGAAGGCGGGGTAGGAGGTTGCCGCGGTGCCTTTCAGGGAGCTGATCAACATGCCAACCGCACCCATCAGGAGACAGGCATAGAGCAGAAAGGATGAAAGGAAGTCCCGGGGCTGAAGCAGCACCCAGACAGGCAGACTGGAAGCCGCGAA
This sequence comes from Kiritimatiellia bacterium, assembly GCA_012961745.1. GTDB lineage: Bacteria > Verrucomicrobiota > Kiritimatiellia > B70-G9 > B70-G9 > B70-G9. The sequence goes on from DTYT01000330.1 coordinate 1,726, forward strand.
GCAATACAGCAAAAGTACCACGTACCAGGTCTTCTTGGGCGATTGCCAGAGCAAGGGCAGCTTGTCGGGCGTCAGGGGGAGCCGGTACCCGACCCATAGGAACAGGAACACGAGGGGAACGAATACCAGGGCGCCGTATGCCTGGGGAATCCTGAACCGGTAGATACTGAGTCCGAACAAAATGGCCAGGACGATGTAGCACAGTGATGCGGTGGCGACGGTTCCTCCGGCCCGGGCGAGCTCGGGCCGCGGCGGAGCGAAGCCGGCGGCGACGAGGTCGAGAAACACGATCAGCACATAAACCAGTGTAAGCCAGATGAAGGTCAGAAACGCCAGGTAGACCGCACGCGGCATGTATTCCTGAGCGATCTCGGCGATGGAACGGCCACGGTGCCGGATGCTGGCCACCAACGAGGAGAAGTCGTGGACTCCGCCCACGAAGATCGCCCCGACGATGATCCACAGCAGAGCGGGCAGCCAGCCGAAGGCCAATCCGGCGATGATCGGCCCCACTATGGGGCCGGCACCGGCGATGGAGCTGAAGTGGTGCCCGAAAAGTATAAGGCTTCGTGTAGGAACGTAGTCGACCCCATCCTGCAGATCGCGGGACGGCACGGATCCATCCGGGCTGATCCCGAGTCCGCGGTCGAGGAACCGACCGTAGAAGCGATAGGCCGCGACAAAGAAGATGGTAGCCGCTATCAGTACCGTTGCCGTCATCGCGGACAGTCCTCTGACTGCTGGCCCGCGGTTTGAGTCTGACACAGGTCGGCGACCGGTCACAATACGAAATTGGGGGCCGCGGTGCAATCGGGCGGCCTGCGACGGAGGGTTCCGGGGCAGCGGTGTTTTGTCTTGAAGTGGCTCCGCGAAGGCGTAAATATGGCCGCAACCCGGCAGCAGAGGGAAACGGAGTACACGGTAGGATTTCGGGGGCACCCTATGACCAGATCCAGAACCGAGGCGGCCGCAATATCAATCTTGCTGGTGGTGATGGCGGCCCCGCCGAGCTTGGCGGGCGGGGGTAGCCAGTCCCTGGAGAGACAGCTGGCCGATCTGCAGAAGGCCTTTTCGTTCTTTAAACGGGAGTTGGAACTCGCCCGCGAGGAAAAGGAAAAGCTGGCCGTGGAGAACCGGAGGTTGAGACAACTGATCACGCGGCTCAGACAGCGGATCGGGAAACTGGAATCGGGGGCAGGGGCGCGTGGGCGCCGGGCGGCGAAAGGGGCGGTAGCGGAGCTGGAGCGGGAGGTAGTCAAGCTCCAGCGGCAGTTGGAGGCGCGCGAACGGGAGATCGCCTCATTGCGACGGGCCCTGGAGACCGCTGCCGGTGCGGGGACGATGAGGGCTGCTGAAGGGCCGGAGAAGAGCAAGCGGGTTGAGCCCGAGGCTGAAGACCGGCTGCAACTTATGGCGGAAGAAGCGTCCGACCTGATGGCTGCCGGGGAGTTCAACGGCGCGCTGGAAGCATACCGGAAGATTCTCGCCGCTCGACCGCGGGATCCGGAAGCAATGCTGGGTGCGGCGGTGGCCTGTTACGGATTGAACGACCTGGACGGTGCCGAGGACTATTGCGGTCAAGTCCTCCGGCACGACCCGCGGAATCCACAGGCTCTAGGACTTTCCGGCGTGATTGCGTGGCGCCGGGGCGACTCCCTCCGGGGGTTGGAGATACTCGGACAGGCGGTGGCCCAAGCGCCGGAGGATGCCCAGCTGCACAATTACCGGGGCATAGTGCTGCACTTCCTGGGGAAACGCAGAGAAGCCGAGGAGGAGTTTCGCCGTTCGGTGCAGTTGGATCCCACACTGGCGGAGGCGTACTTCAACCTGGCGGTGGTGCTGTGCGAGGAGGGTGGACCCAAGCTTCCCGAAGCGCGCCGGCTTTACGAGGAATCCGTGAGGCTGGGCAGTCCCCCGGACAAGGTGCTGGAGAAGACGCTTTACGGTGAAACGACCGAAACCGACGAGTAACGCAGGTCGGCAGAGAGGAGTAAGGCCAGCATGAAAAGATGCTCTCTACTGAGGAACGGCGGCCGGCGGTGGAAGCTGCGTGGCGCGGGCCTGTTCATACTGGGTCTGGGCGTGGTGATGGCGGTGGGTGCGCGGGATGCAACGGCCGAGACGGATGAGGAGGCAGCGGCTCTGCGGGCCGAGGCATACCAGTCGCTTATTGACGGTGATCACGCCGCATCGGCGGGCCGCACACCGGAAGCCGTTGCGGCCTACTCCAAGGCGCGCGGTCTGTACCAGGTAATCCAGAAGAAGTTTCCGGCTACGGATCCACCGGTGATCGCGTATCGGATCAGGTACCTGAATGATCGCATTGCAGCTCTGAGCCGCAAGGAACCGCTGGTCGAGGCGGTGGGAGCGCAGAAGCAGGGCGAGACGGCGACAGCGGAGGCGACGGCGGCGGGCGAGGTTGCACCCGTGGCGGGGCAGGCGATCGCGCCGTTCGACGTAGTCCCCGCGGGGAGGGGAGAGGTACGGCGGGCTACGCTCAGCGCGCGGAAGAGGAGAGCAGGAGAGGGGCAGGCGGCGGAGGTCGCACGCAACGCGGCGTATTACCGGAAGAAGTATGAGGTCCTGCTGCAGGAGAACCAGTACCTCCATCGCCGGTTGTCGGAACTGCAGGACGAGCTGGAATCGGCGGCCGAGAAGCCGGGGGCGTCCAATCTCCGTAAGCGGATAATCGAGCTTACCCAGGAAAACGCCGAGCTGCATGACCAGCTTTCAATTGCGCACGACAAGCTGCGGGCAGCCCGTGAGCTGCTGGTGGCGCAGGAGGATCTTCAGGCGCAGCTGGACGAGGCGGCGGCGATGTACGAGCAGTTGATGAGGGAGAACCGGAGCCTGGGGGACGAGGTTGCGCGGTTGAGTGCCCAGCTGAATCGCGCGGCGAAGGTCAGGAGTGAAATGGGGAACCGCATCGCGGAATTGACGGCAGCCTCGGAACGCTGGAGCCGCGAGAAGAAGGAGCTCCAGCGCCAGTACCAGGCGGATCTGGCGGAGCAGCGGCGGGCGAACGAGCAACAGCGCCGACGGACCCGGGATCTGCAGGCGCGCATCTCGGAATTGCAGCGCGGCATAGATCAGGTTGAGGCGGAGAAGCGGGACATTGCCGCGCGGATAGTGTCTCTGGAAGCCGATCGCCGGAATTACAAGGCGCGTCTCAAGGATGCGGAGACCCGTTCCTCCGAACTGGAGAAGAGAATCGAAGAACTACGGCGCCAGTACGCGGCCCGGGAGCAACGATGGCAGAAAGTTAGGGCGCAGATGGAGGATCAGTTGCGGTCCGAACAGGAGGCGGTGGCGCAGTACCGTGAACAAGTGGCGGCCCTGCAGAGGCGTATGGAGAGCTTGGAAAAGGACCTGGCGTTCCTGCGGGACGAACAGATGCGGAGCCGCGAGCAGCTGACCAGGCTGCGGCAGGAGAAGGCGGAGCTAATCGAGAGAGTCGATGCAGCCGGAGCGGCCCGGGCCGGACTGATGCAGCAGATCGAAAGACTGCGGGGGAGCCTTGCGGAGGCCGAAAGCA
>DTYT01000331.1 GCA_012961745.1 Kiritimatiellia bacterium
AAGCTGAGTTCCACCATCGTCACCCCGCCTTGGTCAAGATCCTCCTTCCCCAACTGGGGATCGAGAAGCAGGTCTCCCCGGATACCGCGCACTCCGTAAACCTGCGTGAGCAGCAGGTAGACAAGCCAGGCTGCCGACCCCGTCAGGTAGGGGTACAAGCCCCGGCCGGCAAGATTGAAGTACTCGGGGAGATTGGGAAACACGCGCGAAACCGAGCTGTCGACCGCCATCCGATAAAGGCTGCGCCATACACGACGCCCCTCACGCGCACGGCGGCGACGATATAGTGCAAACGCATACATCACCGCCATGTGACTGAATACGGCGCCGTTCTCCTTCTCCCCGAATGCGAAGGCGAATGCGCGGCCCAGCTCGGGATAGGGCCGCCCGAAATCCGTGTTGAGGCGTACGCCTCCCCGCTCGTCGGTGAGATGGCACCTGACCGCCCGGATCACCATGTCGAGCTGAGCGTCATCCGCGATACCTCCCATCACCGGAAAAACCTGCCCGGTGAGCGTCATCCGGACGCGTCGTCCGAAGCGTCCTTCCACCCTCCGCCCGCGGTTATCGTAATAGCCGTTGAAGCATCCCGTGTCTGCGCTCAACTCAATCCACTCCTGCCGCCGGATCGTTTCGGTAAGAGCGTCGGCTTTGGCGTCGAGGTCTGCCGCAAGGGCATAGGGATCCACTTTCGCCCGAAGGCCGCTGACGTCCCGGGAGACCTTCTGGAGGAAGCCTTCCAGCCGTGCGTTGCGCCCTTCGGCACTGCGGTAGTCCACCGGCTCCTGTCCGTCCAGCCGGTCGAAAAGCGGCAACAGCTCCACCGCAAGCTCGAGATCCTTGGCGCCCCGACGGCCCAGCTCTTCCACCGTCCGCGCCAGGCGCCGGAGGTTCCACGCGTAGAAGGCGCTGAACGCCGCCGACTCACCGTACTCGGCAGCCATGTCCAGGCCGTCATTCCAGTCACCGCCCTCCAGCCGGCAGAGATTATGGGCACCGACGTTATAGAATGCAGTCACGGTCTGCACGAGCATGTGCTCCATCACGCTGCCGCGGTAAACCCGGCCACTGTAAGTACGCAGACAATTGCCGTATGCCGGCGCCCATTCCGGATCGCGCCGCCGGCAACGGAAAAGCTGCGGGTCACGAAAGTATTCCCGCTCTTCCATCAACAAATCGAAGTCACCGGTCTGGTCGAGGTAGAGCAGAGTGGTGTGTACCGGCCAGACGCCGTGATCCATCCACGTCCGCGGTATGTCGTTACGATCGGCGATAAAGCTACCGTCGTGCCCGATAATGGTGGCGTTGGACCCGTCGATGCGGACCCCACCAAAGTTGTGCAGGATCAGTTCCCGCACGCTTTCCGGATCCTGCAGCAGAATCGCCAAGCAATCCTGCCACAGATCCCGCCAACCCTTTCCGCCGCGACCGTAGTCAAAGTGCGGCAGGTAGGAGTTGCCATAGATCCGCCGGAAATGCGGCTGTAGCCCCACCCAGACCAGCCAGTTGTCTTGCACGGCATCCGGGGTGAAAAAACGGACGCCGCGCGCGGTTCGCCGCCACCATCGCCGCGTCGCTTCCAGGGAGAGCTCGGCCCTCTGTTTCCTGAGGAAGGTGCGGGCCGATCGTAACGTACCTCCCGCCACATCTCCCACCGCGGCCACCACACGAAACTCCAGGCCCTGGCCGGGAAGCAGGTTCCGCTCATTGAAGCGGAAAGCCGCGACCACTTCGCGGCCCCGTACGCGCCTGCGAATCCCGTCCCGGACGCCCGCCCGCACTGCCTCGGGCAACAGGAAGATCCCGCCGGGGCCGATAAATTCTTCTGCATCCACCCATATCCCATCCGGCGGGTCACCCTCCCCGGATGCCGCCAGGACGCAATAGGCCGGCGCCTGGAAGCGATGGCCGCGCTCATCGAACTCCATCACCGGCCTGAGAAGCACGCCCCAAGGAACGGTGTCTGCCGCATGCAAAAGGGCGCTTACGTGGCGATGATCCCTCACGCGGTCCGCCGACCGCCCAAACAGAGGGATTGCGGCGTATGCCGCTACCCTTCTGGCTGAGGTTCCCAGGTTCATCACCCGGCAACTCAGCACCTCCACGGGAGCGCGCACGTCAACCGGACACCAGAGGGTGGCGGTCACCGCCAGGGACGACTCTTTCCATACCCGCCGGACCCTGAACCAGCCCGGTCCCGCAGAGATGTCCGCGGGCTCCGGCATAACCGCACCGCCGGGGTTGAATCCCGCGGCGCTGAAGATGCGGTCGGAGTCCCGGTCAACCAGCCACAGGCCGCGATGCGCGCAGGAGTAGGCCAAATCCTCGACACTGAGCGGCAGTCCCAGATAGTGATGGAAGTCACGAGCAGGAGCCCCCTGCAAGGCCGGGGTCACCCATGACAACATCCCCCCTGCCCTGCACAACGGAAAATACAGCCCTCCCAGGCGCTCCGCGCCTTCGGCGCAGAACTCGCCGTCCGCCTCATCCCCTCCGCCGTGGATGAAGTGCCACCAGCCTCCTGCCGGCCCCTTGCCGGGTCTCTCCTTCCTACTTTCCCGCCCCACGGCACCGACTCTCTGGCCTGCATTTCCCCTTCCCGCACGATGGTACCCTCAGCCGGCCGCCTGTCACGCACCAATTCGCCTCCCGTAACCCCGTCTCTGCCCAGTTCGGCCCCCTGGACCGGCGTGACTCGACACGGCCCGGCGCGGGTGCTATTGTGCAGCCGGATGAATCCATGCAGGGCACCGCAGCGATGACACTCTCACCAGAGGAGGAAGCCCACCTGCGCCGCCACGCGGCCGCTGCACGGCGCATCGTGGTGAAGGTGGGCACGCGCGTCCTGATGGGCGGCCCGCAGGGAATCAAGGCCGAAAGAGTGCGTTCAATCGTAGCAGACGTGGCCCGGCTGAAGTCACAAGGTCGGCAGGTCGTCCTGGTCTCCTCCGGCGCAATAGGCTGCGGCATGGCGGCTCTCGGCATGCGCCGCCGTCCCCAAAGTCTACCGGAGCTTCAGACGGCCGCGGC
>DTYT01000332.1 GCA_012961745.1 Kiritimatiellia bacterium
ACTGGATTTCGTCCGCCACCCACAGGACCTGGACTACGTGGAGGGATTGATCCGGACCGCGTTGAGCGCGGCTGAGGCGTGCAAGCCGCCTATTGCAGGGCTTCCACGCCGTAGAAGAGATTACTGTCGGCGAGGGTATCTATGTGCTCGTTCGTCACCACGTACCACGGTGCAGTTCCTCCCGCAGGCGTGACGTTCGTGGCCACGATCTCTCCCGGCATATCCTCGCCCGAGCCCGCCGCGCGCACGTGGTAGACCTTGCCCGATACCGTTCCCCCGCGTGCCAGGTAGAAGATGTGCACATTGCTGGCGGTGCGGTAGATATCCACAATATGGAGATAGGCGGCGGGGTCCGAAGGATCGGTGGCCGCCACCGCTTCTCCGCCGTCAGAAATCCCGTCGCCGTCGGTGTCGTAGTTATTGAGGTCAGTGGGGGTGACCGGGTCAAAAGCGCCGCCCTCGATTTCCACCTGGTCGATCAGCGTGTCGTCGTCGTTGTCCGGATCGGCCTCATCGGGCAGCCCGTCGGCGTCGGTGTCGAGATCGGATCGGAAGAAGAAGGTATTGAGAAAGCCCTGCTGGTTGCCCATTGATCCGGCATGGACCTCCGTTATGGCGCTCGGCTGCGCACCGGCGCTCAAGTTCGTGTAGCCGCCGCCGGCGCTGCTCCGGCCCATCCCGTCAACCACTGAACTCGTATTGGAATAATCCTGACCCGTGACAACCCCCGCCGTCACCAGGCACAGCACCCAGGCAACCGTCGCTGGTACTCTCATGAGCGCCCCCTTTCGTCCGCCGGCAGCTGCTGCTCTACCAGCGAGACTAAACCCGCCGCCGTATCAATACCAGAAAAAAACGTGGGGCGACCGGCGGGGGAGTGCAACGCGGCCGCCCGCGGGAGAGGTCACCCGCCGACGCGGAAGGGAAAATTGGCGGTGGCGCCGCCGCCGGCATCGTCCCGCACCTCCAGATGCAGGCGGTAAATACCGGCACGTGAAGGAACCCGCAGCCAGGCCTTACCGGCAGACTCCTCGCTGATGGACACGGAGGGCAGGCGGCGGAAGGTCACTATGGTGAGCTTGGGATTCTTGCGGTCCGGCTTGCGGAACTCCCGGGTGAGATACCAGTGCCGGGTCAACGGATCTCCTTCAGGATCGGTGACGCGATAGGTCACCTTCACCTTCTTGCCGGGGGCGATGGTACGCAAGGCCGCCGGGGATCTCAGGAAGAGTATCTCCGGGCAGCGGTTCGCCGGCCACCGGCCGGTCCAGACGTACTGCATGTAATCCACCGGCGCCAGGCGGATACCTCCGGGCAAGAACATTCCGAACCAGGTGGGAGTCTCCTCACCCTTGGTGCCCCAATAGAAGACAAATGCGCCCAGCGACCATTTCGTCTGACGGGCCACGCCGGACTCGTAACTCTGGTAGTAGTAGCGGCCTTTCTCCGTACTGGTCAACTCGACCGCCGATCCCCACGGGGCCCGGCGGGATTCCCAGGGACCCGGCGGACCGAACTCGGTGACCATGTAGGGTTTCCCCCAGTCGGCCGCGCGCAGCCGTTCCGGCAGGGTGCGCAGACCGCCGTAGGAGTTCACTCCCAGGATGTCCACCGAGGGACAATAGGCCTTGACCATGCGCGCCTTGATGCCGCCGGGACCGATATCCGCGACCACGGTGGCCACCGGGTGGTGGGGGTCCGCTTCCTTCACCTCGCGTGCCATTTCCTCGATCGCCAGGTAGGCATGACGGTTGGTCATATCCGACCCGACCACCTCGTTTCCCACTACCCACAGCAGAAGATTGGGATGATTCCGGTAGCGGCGGACACGTGCCAGCAGTTTCTTCTTCACCCGCTGGAAGGCTTCGCGGTCCCGGTAGTCGAAACCATGGCGCCGCTGCGGCATCCACAGGCCGGCGCAGACCGCCAGCCCGTATCTTTCCGCCCGCTCGAGCACCCTCTCCAAGTGGCGGGAAGACCATGTCCTGACCGTATTGGCGCCCGCCGAGGCAGCCTGCTGCAGGTATCTGCTCCCGCCCACTCCGCGGATGTAGAAGGGCCGCCCATCCCGGAGCAATTGCCATCCCCCGGCGGTCTTGCGTACTTCCACCCGGTAGGCCGGCGCATTTTCCGCGAAGAAGAGCATGGCGCCGCATACCGCGGCCGCCCGGATCCAGGCATGCATCCGATTGCCTCCCGCTGATCACTTGCCGGGCCCCCCCAAACTAGCAGCCCGGCCGGCGGGATTCAAGCCGCAAGGGAACGCGGGCGGCGGCCGTCCCGGAAGCCGGTGCCCCGGGGGAAACCGAGGTGGCGGAGAGGGGGGGATTCGAACCCCCGGTCCCCCCTTTAAGGAGTACAACGGATTAG
>DTYT01000333.1 GCA_012961745.1 Kiritimatiellia bacterium
CCCGCCGATCCCTTGCAAAAAACTTCCAAACCCTGGAAGTTCGGGGATGGAAACTTCCAAACCCTGGAAGTTCGGGGATGGAAACTTCCAAGCATTGGAATTTGGCCCGAGGAAAGGCCCGCGGTGGGAGCGGTCCACAGGATCCGGCCGGAGGCCGGAAAAAGGGCTTGCGCTGAAGTCGCGCTGCGCTAGAATGGCTCCTATAGGAGGTGTGCTATGAGGAAGTTTGTGGCCGCCCTGCTGGTGATGGTGGTCGGACCTGCCTTCGGCGATATCATCTTCACCGAAATCATGTACGACCCGAGTCTCGGCGAGCCCGGATGGGAGTGGGTCGAAGTCTGGAACAACGGCCCCGACATCAACCTCAATGGATGGTTTTTCGATGACCTGGCCGGCGGAGGAGGTAGTCCTGCGTTGATCATTTCCTCGGATTTCATCTGGAGTTCCAATTCCTACCTCATCCTGGCGCACAACACCCAGACCCTGAGTGACTTCAATACGGAGTGGAATACCAGCCTGGATTCGGCCCATTTCATCGCGTTGGAGGAAACCTGGCCCCCACTCAACAACGATGGCGACTGGGTGAGAATGCTCGATGCGAACTCGAATGAGGTCGCCGCGGTAGAGTATACCGAGTCTTCTCCCTGGCCGTCCGGGGGTGCCTCGGAGGCTTCGTACAGTTTCAACCTGGACCCTCGCACGGCAACCCCGGAGCAGAACACGAATGGGGCCAACTGGAGCGTGAGCGCCTCGGGGGTGAACGACTCCTGGCAGTCGGCGGCCGGGGACTGGGGATCACCCGGGGTGGTGATTCCCGAGCCGGGGACCATCGCCTTGCTGGTACTGGGTAGCGGGCTGGTGGCGATCGCCCGCCGCCGGCGGTGACCAAGGGGGCGTGGTAACCGCGGGCAAGGGGTTTGGATCTCCGGGCCGAGATCCGTGCCGGCGCAGTCGCTTGATACGCACCGGCCAGAGGCAGGTAGTGGGTGGCCGGTTGCCGTGCCCGGTGCTGGAGGAGATGTACCGCACTGGTTGCGTCCGGCTGCCCGACGGCAGTCGGCGGCCGGCCAGCAGCGGTATCAGCGCGCGGCACGCCGCGGCGCTCTACCACATGGTGTTGCGCGAGGAACCCGAGCTGGTGGTAGAGACCGGCATGGGGCAGGGATTTTCGACCTTGGCGATCCTGTGCGCGCTTTCCCGGACCGGCGGGCGTCTGATTTCCATTGACCCCTACGAGGGATGGGAATCGGGGATGAAGGCGGCCCTCTTCGCCGTGGAGCGCGCTGGCTACGCCGGACGCCACCGCCACATCCGCCGGCGCAGCAGCGAGGCCCTGCCCGCCCTCCTGGCGGAAGGGACCCGCATCCAGATGGGCTACGTCGACGGCAGTCACCGGTTTGAAGATGTTTTCATTGATTTCTACTACCTGGATCGCATGTTGGTTCCCGGCGGCGTGATCGGGTTCGACAATTGCGGCTGGGCGGACGTATACCGCGTGATCCGATTCCTGCAGCGAAGGAGCGGCTACCGGGAGGTGGATGCCGGGCTGGTTCCCGATTACCGGGCGCGCAATCCGTTGCGGGGGGTGCTGCGGCGTATCCTGGGGCGTCCCCGCCAGGACCGCTATTTCCGGAAGCCCGTCGCGGGCGGGGGCCGG
>DTYT01000334.1 GCA_012961745.1 Kiritimatiellia bacterium
CTGCCATTCGCACCGCCGCGCTCGCGGTGGTGGCCGGGATTTTGGCCGCGGCGATGGCGGTTCGCGTCCTTCCCCCAGCTACGTGGGCGGGCGTGCCGGGAATCCTCACCCGTATTCTGCTGCTGGTTCCCCTGGGCCTCGCCATGGGGGTACCTTTCCCCAACGGCCTTGCACTTCTGGTAGACACCCGCGGCGGTCGGGCGGCGGCGTGGGCCTGGGCGGTGAGCGGACTGGGTTCGCTTGCGGCGGGTCCGCTGGCGCTGCTGCTCGCTATCCATTTCGGTCACTCGGTCACCTTGCTAGGGGTGGCGGCGCTGTATGCCCCCCTGCCGGTACTGGCGCAAAGGCTGGCTCCCCCGAGCATTTAACCGCATCCTTGTATGCCACCGGGTGGATGAATTATGCTCAAGGTCGGTTTTGCCGGGAGACTTTTGCGGGGTTTCGGCAGATATGCCGTCGCGCGTGATAGCGATAGCCAATCAGAAGGGCGGTGTAGGGAAAACCACCACCGCGGTCAACCTTGCGGCCTGCCTGGCGGATAAGGGGCTTCAGGTGCTGCTGGTGGACGTTGATCCCCAGGCGAACGCCACCAGTGGGTTGGGACTCGTGAAACGGGAAATGTGCAGTATCTATCCCGTTCTACTGGGGGAGAAAACGATCCGGCAGCAGGTGGTCAGCACGTCGCTGCCGGGTCTGGACGCGATCCCCGCGGAACTGGACCTGGCGGGGGCGGAGGTTGACATCGCACGCGGCGAGCAATATCTGCACCGCCTGCGTGAAGCCCTGGCCGATCTGCGTAAGGACCTGCAATACGATTTCGTATTCCTGGATTGTCCGCCTTCCCTCGGAATTCTCACCGTGAATGCGTTGGTGGCTGCGGATGCGGTCCTCATTCCCTTGCAGTGCGAGTACTACGCCCTGGAAGGCCTGAGCGTGATGGTGGGATTGGTTCAGCGGTTGCGGGCCGGCGCTACCAACCCGGACCTCCATGTGGAAGGGATACTGATGACCATGTACGATCGGCGCACCAATCTGGCCCAACAGGTCGTGCACGAAGTCAGGCGGCATTTTCCGGCACTGCTGTACGACACGCTGATACCGCGTACGGTGCGACTGGGCGAGGCCCCCAGCCATGGGGTGCCGGTGACCCGTTATGATCCACGCGGAATTGCAGCGCAAGCCTATCGCCAGTTGGCGGCCGAGTTCATGGTGCGCCACGGCCTCAGCGCGCGGAAGCCGGTCGCGGCCGAAGACAATGCGCCTGGGGGCGGATTCCCCGACGCGGAGACGCATGTGGGGCCGTTCTCCGAGCCGCATGCTAACGGCTCCGCCGGCGGTGCGCTTGGGCAAGAAGGTCAGGTGGACCCGTCCTGAGAAGCGATTCGTTTCAATTGCAGGAGACGGGGCGACAGCAACAGGCGCCGCAACACCGGCATGTGATCAATGAGGAGTATCCCGTCGAGATGGTCAACCTCATGTTGAATGGCACGGGCCAGAAGTCCCCGGCACAGGATGTCGGTGGGTTCATTTTCAAGCGACAGATACTGCACCTTGATCTCCGCGGCGCGCCTTATCGGTACGTAGATCCCCGGGAAGCTGAGGCATCCTTCCTCGGCGACCACGGTCTGGGCGGACGAGTCGGCGATGCGCGGGTTGATCAGGACCAGGGGCATCCTGAGGCCCGGATTGATCCGCCGGCCCGACGGTCCCCGGTCGTACTGGGGAGGGATATCCACCACGCACAGGGCAATATCCGCGCCGACCTGTTCCGCCGCCAGGCCGATTCCGTTCTCGAGATGCATGGTATCGAGCATGTCCGAGGCGAGTTTCCGCACCTCGCGATCCACCTCGGCAACCCGGCGCGCCTTCCGGCGCAGGGACGGAGAGCCGTATATCTGGAGCGGCCGTTTCATCGCTTCCGGCAGACCCGTACCGCCAAACATACCGGGGAACGTCCCCCGATTCAACTGCATCACCGTGGCCGGTACTGCTGGCGCATGGGCCGTGGGGCCGCCGCGGCGGCGGCAGGACAGGCGGGATGAAAGCGGTGGCACCAAGCAGAACACTGTTTCGGTCCCATGTCGCCGCAATGGTCATTCTTATCCTGGGGCTGGGCGTCCGGCTGGCGGTCTTGCGCGACCTGGCTCTCCGGGCGCCCACTTTCGGCGAGCCGATCGTCGACAGCGAGGAGTACGAGCGGATGGCAGTCGGCCTATTGCAGGGCCACGCGCCGCGGGGCCCGTTCTTCCGTCCGCCGCTGTATCCGGTGTTCATCGCCGCGGTTTACCGCGCTACCGGCGGCAGGTATGCAGGCGTGATGGTCGTGCAGGCGGTGATCGGCGCAGTCGGGGCGGCTCTTCTGTTCCGTCTTGCGCTGAACTGGGGATTGCCTCCCGCGCTTTCTTTTGCAAGCGGTATGCTGTTGGCGTTGTACGGTCCCCTGGTTTTCTACGAGCTCCAAATGCTTCCCGCGGGACTGGCGGTGTTCTTCCTGGTAGGGATGCTTTTCTTCGGCAGCTTGGGACGCAGGTCCGGCGCGCCCGCCTATCTGGCGGCCGGCGCTTGCGGAGCGCTGGCCGCGCTGTGTGTCCCGATGTACTTGCCGGTGGGGACCATTCCGGTAGCCGGGGCGCTCTTGGCGCACCGGGGGAAAACTTTTCTCCGGGGGCCTGCCTGGGCGGCCCTTTTCGGTTTCATGCTTCCACTGCTGCCGGTGGTACATCACAACTACCGGGAAACGGGCATGTTGATTCCTGTGGCGGTCAACGGGGGCGTGAACCTTTACCTGGCCAACAATCCGCGAAGTGATTCCACCTGCCGGGTGCGTCCGGGGCCCGACTGGGACTATCTCTATTCGGAACCGCGCAGTCGGGAACTGTGCGACACGGCGGCCGCGGACCGCTGGTTTTATTCCCGCGCGTTGACCTGGATCGGAGAACACCCGGGGCGGTTCCTGCGGGCTTACCTGACGAGGCTGCAGCGTCTGCTTGCCTCCCGCGAGCTCCCGCGCACCTTCGACTTGAGTGTGGAGCGCCGCCATTCGGCGCTATTGAGGATACTCACTGCCGGTTCAGGGGGATTTTTTGTCCCTTTCGGCCTTCTGGCGCCCTTGGCGATCGCGGGATTGCCGGCTCTGTTCCGCGCGGCGGGAAGGTCGGCGGCCTGGCTGGCGGCCTACACCATCCTGGCGATCTTCTATCTTCCGGTATTCATCGTCTGTTCGCGCTACCGCCTGGTTTTGGCCCCCGCGATATGCCTGCTGGCGCCCCTGGGAGCTCGTTCCCTGTTCGCGCACTCTTCCGGTATCGGGCGGCCGCTGGCCGTACTCTCGGCGGTCTTGGCGGGGATCCTGGTGAACCGGCCGATCACTGCGCCGCTCGATGGTTTCGATCTGGCGGCGGAGCAGCGGGTGCTGCTGGGATTGAAACAGATGCGTGCGGGTGACGATCCGGCGGCCCGGGAACATTTTGCCGTCGCACATTCCCGGGTGCCCGGATGGCCGCGTGCCCTGCATGCTTGGGGCCTGTTGAGAATGAGAGGGGGGCTTTGGCAGAAAGCGGTGCGTTGTTTGGAGGCGGCCGTGGAAGCCGATCCCGATTTCGCCGAGGCACATCTCAACCTGGCGGTATGCCTGGAGCGGTTGGGTCAGACCCGTCGCGCAAAGGAACAGGCCTTGATGGCGGCGCAACTCCGGCCGAGGCTGTGGAAGGCGCACGATATGCTGGGTGCATTGTACTTGCGGGAAGGAAGACTGTGGCCCGCCTTGCGGAGCTTCTACCGAGCCCATTCCGCCGACCGCTGCGTGGCGGAGCCCCTGGCGCATATACTCTATCTCCTTTCCGCGCACCCGGATCCCCGCGTTCGCAATGGTGCGGTTGCCGACAAGCTCGCCCGGAGACTGTCCCGACACGCCACCAATCGCGCCTTGGCACTGGATGTACTGGCGATGTGGGCGGCGGAGAGGGGGCGGTTTGGGGAAGCGGTGCAGTTGTCCCTCCGGGCCGCCGCGGCCTGTGCGCGGACAGACCCGGATTACTCCCGGGCCATACGTTCGCGGCTCGGCCTTTTCCGCCGCGCCCGCCCCTTCCGTGATCCCTCGCTTCCCTTTCCTTGAGAATGTCCCGGGGCGCTAGGATTCCTCCCACCGAAAAAGGAACGGCCGCTGCCACGCGCGGCAGCGGCCGTCTGGGTTTCGATTCCTTACGGGGAAATTCAGCCCGTCCGGCTACGCCTCCGGATCGCCGTGACGATCAAGCCCCCCACACCCAGCAGCGCGGCCACACCGGGCTCGGGTATCAGGCCGAGGTATGTGTCGTCAAATTGAAAGGCTCCCTCGCTACCTTGTCCTACCGCGGCCATGACGAACCGGGCATAGTAGGAGTTTGCCGGCGCGGTACCGGTCACCGCCATGTAGGTCCAGGTCTCTCCGGGAGGATCGTACCGATTCGTTACCGCACCGACCA
>DTYT01000335.1 GCA_012961745.1 Kiritimatiellia bacterium
CCTGCAGCGCCAGATGGGCGGCACTGGCTGCCATAGTCACCACGTCCTCGTCAGGAGGTGCCACGCACATCCGGTGCTGGCCCAATCCTTGCAGGTACTTGGCCGGGTCAACCCCACGGGCAGCGGCCAAACGCCGCATGTCTACGAAGTAGCACGGTACGTAGAATCCCACGGATTCAATGCCTACCGCCTCTGCACTCATCCGCTTCCTCCTTCACCGACCCCAGTGACCTGTGCCGTTCCCATTACCGGGGCGCGCGCCGCCGTCTTTCCCTTCCCCTGCTGCGCGCGCACGGTTACCTGCAGCGCGTGGCGGACGGTCTCCTCAAGCGAGTGCAGGTAGTGTACGAAAGCATGCCGCCCCTGGTCGGTGGCCCATATCATCGTGCGCGGCCGGCTTCCGACAAACGATTTGTGCAACATCACCACGCCCGCCTGCTGGAGGGTTTGCAGGTGCCGGTTCAGGTTCCCATCGGTGAGAGAACAGGCCTTTCTCAGCTCGGAAAAGGAAAGCCCTTCGGGTGAACCGCACAGTACCGTCATAATACCCAGCCTGCTGGGCTCGTGGAACAGCCGGTCAAGACCGGATCCGCCTTTCCTGTCTTCACTCTCCCTCATCAGCCGCCAGAACCGCCGCCTCCCGGCGCTCCAGGAGCAAGTAGCGACGCTCGTCGAAATGAAGGATCAGTCCGCTGGCGACTTCGCCCGCACAGAAGACCAGCCCGGCCGGCAAGGGGTCGAGGAAACCGCCGTCGGGCAGAAACCACCACGCCATTCCGCAGACCACGTAGAACAGGCCCACCCAGACAGTGGGTCCCGGCAGGACGTATCGCGACGCCAGGTTGGAAAGTCCGAACATGCACATCCAGACGCCGAAGAGGTAGTCATGCTGCCCCCGCAGGACCAGGGCGGCGGTCAGTGCACCGCCGACTACCAAGGGCGGAATGGTATCCATGAGCGGCCGCAACCGGCGGACATCCCGCCGGACGCGCGGATCGAAGAGGAACCAGTAGGACACCGCCCCACCGTTCAGCAGGAGGGCCACAACCAGAACGATACCCCACCCGATCAGGTGCGAGCGGGTGGTAGGGGGAAAAGCAATCCGCATCACGAAGGCCATTATCAACGCAAAGATTCCCGCGGCTACCCGTGCACGGCCCGAGAAACCGCGGAATCGCTGCCGGTCAATCACGGTGCGCTGAATCTGGCGGATACTTTCGAGCGCCTCCCGCAGTTGCTCCGGTATCATTCGGCACCTCCGTCGAAGTTGCGCTTTCCCTCGCCCTCGAAGAGTACTTTGCCATACAAAGTTATACCTCGCAAGCCTCTTTACGTCTCAATTGCCTGAATTTCAACGCCCGGATACTCACGCTCCACGCCGGCGACGGCACTTGCAGTGCGTTGGGGTCTGTATCAAACCCAACTGTATCAGAACGCAACAGTTGTTTCAGAAAGAAACGGGGGGCAGCCTTCGGTTGTAATCTAACCTATTGGACTGCAAAGTATTATGTTCCAGGCCAAACTGGCATGCAACTAGCGAATAGAAAATTGCGAACCGATGAACAAGAGGATCCCAGAACAGAATTCAGTAGCAAAGCGGCAGCTGTCCTTGGTGGCCACCGCATTGGTACTATGCGTTCTTCAGGCCGTCTCCGTGCCCGCTGCCGCTGCCGAGGCGTCGCCTGGCCGTCTCCCGTCCAAACGGATCCCCGCTTCGGGCGCAGTCTCCCGGAAGAGTCTGTGGCAACGGCTTTTCGGGACGGTTACCTGGGAAGACGCCCTCAACGTGACTTCTACGGCCCGCGATATCTGCCGGCTGGTAGGGCGCCGCCTCTCTTACGAAAGCGATCGCGGCGAATTCTGGGATTCACCCAAGCGGACCTGGGAACGAGGCAAAGGAGACTGTGAGGACTACGCCATCACTATCCTCGAGATGTGCCGTGCAAAAAATATTCCGGCGTTCATCAGGCTGTACTTTCCCGCCAGCAGGGCCATCGGTCATGCAATCGTAATGGGAAAGAAACTCGATGGTGGCCTGTGGATGTCGTCGCTGGGCTCCTACCGGGAGATCCGATCGCAGCAAGAAGCAACCGAGACAGTGGCCGCGGAACTGGGATGCCGGCCGTCGGAAATGTGGATCGTGGATCTTTCGTATGAAGATGTGATGGAGCGCATCCGCCGTCACTCGGGAACCGAATTTGGAGAAGTCGCCGCACAGGAGTAAGCCTCTCCATCTGATGTCACCCCTGAGCCTGCCCTTTGCCCCGGGAAGAACGCAGGCGGCGGTAGAGAGTAGCTCGGGAGATGCCCAACATCCGCGCCGCGGCCGACAGATTGCCGTTGCACTGCCGGATTACCGAATGGATGTACTCCTGTTCGAGTGCCCGCAAAGTCGTCGCTTTCCGCGAGACGGCTTCCTCGCCGCGGCGCAGACCCAGGAGATGTTCCGGCTTGATCGGTCCGCCCCGCGAAAGCAGTAAAGCCCTTTCCAGAACGTTGCGGACTTCCCGGATATTGCCCGGCCAGTCGTAGTTGCAAAGCCGGTTGAGGGATTCGGGGTCCAGTTCACCGTCCGGCGATCCCAGTTGGCTGAGGAGATGCCGGCAAAGCGCAGGGATATCGCTCCGCATATCCCGCAGGCACGGTACCCGGATGGGAAAAACGTTGATCCGAAAATAGAGATCTTCCCTGAATTTCCTCTCCGCCACAAGAGCCTGCAGATCCCGGTTGGTAGCGCAGATCAGCCGGAAATCGCTGGTCCGCAGGCGGGTGTCCCCAACGCGCCGGAACTGCTTCTCCTCAATCACGTTCAGCAGTTGAGCCTGCAGCGGGAGATCCATCGACCCTATCTCATCTAAGAAAAGGCTGCCCCCGGAAGCGACCTCAATCAGTCCCGGCTTGTCCCGGACCGCCGTAGTAAAGGCTCCGCGCACATGCCCGAACAACTCGCTCGCAAGCAATTCACCGTGCAGAGCCGCGCAATTGAGTTCCACAAAGTGCCCGGATGCCCGCCGGCTGTGATCGTGGATCCAGCGTGCCAGAACCCCCTTGCCGGCACCGGTCTCCCCCAACAGCAGGACCACCGAATCACTGTCCGCCGCCATCTCCACCTGCCGTCGCAGCTCCCGCCACTTTTCGGACACTCCGAAGAATATTTCCCGTTTCTCGGCCTGGCGGTGAAAGACAGTACGGGTGCGCCGCAGTCCATGGATCTCGGAGGCCTTCTCCAGGACCACCCGCAGGTCCTGCAGGCGGACGGGTTTGACCATGTAGTGGTCGGCCCCCCGCTGCATTGCAGCGACCGCCACCTGGACGTCATTCACCGCCGTTACCACCACGATGGCCAGCTCCGAATCGGCCGCGCGCAAGCCGTCGATCAGCTCGAGGCTGCTGCCATCCGGCAACATCAGGTCAAGGATAACGACCTCCGGATCGAACGCGGCCATTTTACCCTTCACCTCCGCCCGCGTCCCGCAGACCTCCACCTCGTATCCCAATGATCGAAGATAGCGTACGTAAACTTTCCGCATCCCGGCATCGTCCTCCACCACCAGCACGCGTCGGAACCGGCAGAGGCCGGCGACAGCCGCCTCTCCGATCGGCCTCTCATCACCGGGTTCCGCCATGTGGGATCTACCCCCCTTACCGGGCCGCTTCCCCCGCCGGCAGGGTAAACCAGAACGTGCTACCGCAGCCGACGCGGCTCCGAACACCAATACGGCCGCCGTGCGCCTCAACCGCCAGCTTGCAGAATGTCAGACCCAAGCCTTTCGAAAAGCGTCGACCGCGAGCGTAAGCTTCCACCTGGGTAAACTTCTCAAAAATCTTCTCGCCCCACCCCGGAGGGATTCCCGGGCCGCAGTCCTCCACCTCTACCCGCACGTCGTGCTCCTCCTGCAGGACGCGCACCTTGACCCGCCCCCTCACCGGCGAATAGGCGATGGCGTTGTCCAGAAGGTTGCAAAGTACGCGCTGAATCAATTCCCGGTCACAAGTCACCGGTGGGGCGGTTCCCTCGGCGGTTATGCTGATCTGTTTTTCTTCGGCCAGTGTCCTGACCTCGTTGAGTGCATTCTGCACTACATGTTCCAGGCGGCAATCACCTTTCTCCAGCGGCAACCGCCCCTCTTCCAGCCGCCCGATATCGACCACCGTCTCCGCCAG
Source organism: Kiritimatiellia bacterium (assembly GCA_012961745.1). Taxonomy (GTDB): domain Bacteria; phylum Verrucomicrobiota; class Kiritimatiellia; order B70-G9; family B70-G9; genus B70-G9. Next base: position 4,165 of record DTYT01000335.1, read on the forward strand.
ACCAAGCGCACGAATAATCGCCTCACGCGCATCGGAAAGACATTCCAACGTATCAGGCTCGGCCTTCCCCCGGCACTCCTCGAACAGAAGATCCAGATTTCCCAGCGCCCCGGCCAACGGCACCTTCAGGTCATGCGCCATCATCCGGAAAAGCTGCTCGCGCCATTCCTCCGCCCGCCTTAGTTTCTCGTAATGTTCGCGCAATTCATTGTAAAGCATGTGCATACGCACCGCGTTGCGCACCCGCAGCAACAGCTCATCCATGTCGATCGGCTTGCTGACGAACTCATCGGCTCCCGCGGCGATTCCCTGCAGCAGATACTCGCGCTGGGTCAGCGCGGTAAGAAGAATCACCGGCACCATCGCTGTCGCATCGGATTCCTTGATATGCCGACACACCTCATACCCGTCCATCCCTGGCATCATGACATCCAGCAGTACCGTGTCCGGCAGTTCCCGCCGCAGCACTTCTAATGCCGTCGGCCCGTCATGGGCGATCGTCACCTCGTAGCCCTCGGAGTTGAGTATCTCGCAAACCAGTTCGCAGGCCCGGATGTCGTCGTCCACCACCAGCACCCGGCCCCGCGCCCCGGATCGGCCCCGGCCTGGATCTCTATCACTCACCCGGTCCTCCCCGCCTTCCTCCGCTCAGCGGTAGGGCCAAATGAAACGTGCTTCCCTTGCCCGGCCCGGGACTCTCCGCCCACAACCAGCCACCGTGCAACACGGCGATCTTACGCGAGAGAGGCAATCCAATTCCCAAATGAAGGCGCGCCGGTGTTTTCAGAGGACTTGCCGGGCGCATCCCGTGAAAAATGGCCTCGCATTCGGGGAGGGTTAATCCCCGGCCCCGGTCGGCCAGCGATAGAACCAACCAATCGCCCGCCTCGCTCCCCAGATTCTTGTGGATCTGCGCCAGTGCCTCCCGTTTCACCCGGCGGGCGCGCAGCACCATTCTGCTCCCGGGCGGCGAATGGCGGCTGGCATTGATAATCAGGTTGATCAGTATCTGTTGGATACGGCGCTGATCGAGATCCACCGTTAGCCCGGCAACCGTGTCGTCCATGCGTATTTCAAGAACCTCCCGGCGCACCCCCAGTTCGGTCTCCACCAGCGGCAACGCCGATTTGACCAGCACTCCCACAGGTACCGGGCGTCTTTCCAATACCATCCCTCCCGCTGCCTCCCGGCCCATCTGAAGCAATTCCTCTATCAACCCGGAGAGAACCCGCCCCGACTGAAGGATGCGGTCCATGGCCTTCTTCTGGGTATCGGAGAGTTCGCCGTAGATTCCACGCAGGGAAGCCTGGACCGTGCCCAACAGAACGTTCATCGGGGACCGCAGCTCGTGGGCGATCTGCGACAAGGCTTGCGAGCGCGCCTGCATGGCCTGTTCGTGAACCTGGGTCAACAGGCGCTCCTGCTCCAGTTGCTTCTCGCGGGTTATGTCAATGGCCATCTCGAAGCGTACCTTCCGGCCGTCCGGCCATTCTATCATCCGGTCGAAAATCAGATAGTGACGCTTCAATACCGGGTTGAAGTACTCCCACTGTAAAGTCTTGCCCGGATTCGCCCTGAGCCATGGGTTGGTACAGAAATCACAAGGCTGGTCACGATTTTGGAACTCGCGGTAGCAGATCTTTCCCCTGGGATCGCGTCCCAACAGTTGCTTGAGATGATGATTGCAATAGATGACTTCATATGTCTCAGGATCTGCAACGTACACTGCCACTTCCAACCCTTCGAATATGGCGATCAACCGCGCTTGCTCCTGCTTCAACTCGCGGAAGAGGGCAAGCCGTTCCAGGTGACTTCCCAGATAGACACACAACATGGCCAAGGCGGACTGCTTGACCGGATCAAAAGGCTGCCCCGTCGCCGCTGCATCGGAGACCACCACGGCCCGTACCGGCCGCTGGGGGATCTTTACCAGGGCGAACGAGGTCCACCCGACCCCCAAGGGGCGATTCCTCTTCCCGTCCCAGTAATACCGCGTCCTCGTCTCCATCCACCAGGTTGGCGGATTGGCCTTGGCCAACTGGCGCCGGATGGACTCCCCGTAATCGGGGGGTAGCGGCCGGCCGACCTCATCCTGGACACGTCCCCGCTCATCGGTTCCCAGAAAACCATTAAACGACTCCTCCCCTCCTGCAACGAAAAGCGCCAAGCGTTCTACCTGCAGACTGTGCCGGGCAATCTCCACCAGCAGGCGGAAAAGCTCCTCGCGGTCTTCACCGCGGGACAACGCATTCATCGCCTGGACAACGGCATCGGCGACCGCCGTCACCGCGGCCTCCACCGAATGAACATTGCCCGCACGCTGCGCCATCGGTGTCCGCCTCCGACCGAAGCCTACCTGTAAAGCCGCCGCGCGACAAGGCCGTAGGCGCGCCGTTGACCGACCGGCCGGCGGCGATGCGCATCACCGAGATCTCCCTCCCGCACGGGGCATTCCGGGAAGGGTGACCCGCCGGTGATGCCTGGCCGCCTCCCGCGGCTCACTGCGCGAGCTTTCGCGATTGAGCGCTTCCAAACGACAGAGAATCGAACTGTTTACCGGTAGTTGAAAGCCGCGCCTTTCGTCAACCTTCGGCGAGGACTCCGGATGGCCTCGTATGGTGCGGTGGTGCGCTCGAACCTTGCGACCTCATAGTAACACAAGTCTTCAAGAGTCTTGATTACCTCTCAACCGAACCGCGACCACCGAATGGCAACGCGTAATCGTCAGCGACCAGGGAATGCCGCGTTCCCCTGCTGGCCGTCCCCTCGGAAATCCAATGCCAGGCCCAGTTGCTGTCCTGTGGGCACGGCCCGCTTCCCGGGCAGGTCTACCCGGCGCAAATCCACCAGGCCATCCCTCAGCGCCTGCAAGAACGGTGAAGGGACCATCGGCCGCACCCTGCCCCGCCAGCGCCGCCGGGCCGCATGGCTCAGCAACAGGAGGCGTTCGGCCCGCGTCATGCCCACGAAGAAGAGCCGGCGCTCCTCATCGATCCCCGCCTCCGGCCCCGAGGATCCGAATCGCAGGGGAATGATTCCGTCCTCACATCCCACGATGAACACCACCGCAAATTCGAGCCCCTTGGCGGCATGCAATGTGAGCATACTCACCGAATCGGCCCGCGGGTCCCACAGGTCCGCTTCGGTTCCCAGCACCAGAGCCGCTCGCAGTTCATCAAACGATCCCCCCCCGGCAAGCATCTTCTGCAGGTGAGCCGCTATGCGTCCGACATCATCGGCGGGGTGCTCCTCCTTCAGGCTCTGCAGGAGGGAAGCGACTTGCTCCTCCACACCGGGGGTGTCCCGTTGCGCTGCGGCTTCCTCCAGCAGTTCGAGGAGGCGGCGGGCCGCCGGATGAGAACTCATTGGACGCGCGGTGAATACACGATGCGGAATGCCCAATCGGGAGAGTGCCTCGGCGACCAGTTCCGCCTGCTGGGCGGTGCGGAAAAGGACGGCAAAGTCTCCAAAGGAAAACTGGTACTCTTCTGCACCGGTCGCCCTGCCGCTGTCCAGGGAAAAGAAGGTTGCACCGCCCAGGAGTCGCTCGATGGTCGAAGCCACGAATTCCGCCTCCGCCCGGTCGGTGGGCGCGCGATGTATCACAATCTTCTCTCCCCTTGCCCCCACCGCCACAAACTCGTCACCCGCCGCAGCGGGTCCCCGCATTATGCTCAGTGCTCCTTCTACAATTGTGCCCGTACTGCGGTAGTTCCGGCGCAATGTAATCCGCACCGCGCCGGGATAGTCGTGGAAAAAGTTCTCGAACAACCGCGGATCCGCGCCCCGGAAACCGTAGATGGCTTGCTCCGGATCGCCGATAACGAACAGATTCCCCGACGAGGGAACCAGAAGCCTCAGCAAATGGTACTGGCTGCGATCAATGTCCTGGAATTCATCCACGAAGATCCAGCGGAAGCGCTGCTGCAACG
>DTYT01000336.1 GCA_012961745.1 Kiritimatiellia bacterium
CCGTTCCGGTTCGAGGCCGGACAGTTCGTGGAAGTTTGTCTGCCCGGTGTGGGCGAGGCACCCTTCACTCCGTCGTCGTCGCCTTCCGAGACCGAGCGCATCGATCTCACCGTCATGAACGTGGGACGGGTGACCGCGGCGTTGCACGCGCTGGAAGTCGGCCACCGGCTGGGACTGAGGGGGCCGTTGGGCAAGCCGTATCCGCTGGAGCGCTTCCGCGGAAAGGAGGTGCTGATCGTGGGAGGGGGCGTGGGTCTGGCGCCGTTGCGGGCCCTGCTGTACGCGCTACTGGGGCAGAAGGATCGCTATGCGCGGATTGTCGTCCGCTACGGGGCGCGGACCCCGGCGGACATAGTATTCCGGCGGGAGATCGAAGAGAAGTGGAAGCGGGAGGCGGGCCTGGACGTTCTGGTCAGTGTGGACGAGGGCGACGAATCGTGGGGGGGGCCGGTGGGGGTGGTGACCACGATTCTGGAGCAGGAGCACCTGCGCTGTGACCCGGCCGGGGGGGTAGCAGTGGTTTGTGGGCCGCCGGTAATGATGAAATTCACCACCCTCAAACTGCTGGATCTGGGATATACGCCGGACCGCATCTTCCTTTCGATGGAGAAGAACATGAGTTGCGGCGTGGGCAAGTGCGGCCATTGCCGGATTGGCATCTACCACGCGTGCAAGGACGGGCCCGTGTTTTCATTCGACCAGGTCAAGGACTATCCCGACGTGTGGGACTAGAAGCATGGCCAAGCGGCTGTTCATAGATCTGGAGGCCTGCGAGCGTTGCACCGGCTGCACGGTGAAGTGCGCGGCCTTTTACCGGGTTGCCGAGGCGGATAACGCAGTGCGGGGCTTGAGAGAAATGGCCTCGCTGGTGCTCTTCTGCCGGAGGTGTGAGGAACCGGCATGTGTGGCGGCGTGCGGCTACGAGGCGCTGGAACGGGGCCGAGACGGTGTTCTGCGGCGCTGGAACCTGCGCTGTGTGGCCTGCAAGGCGTGCAGCAACGCCTGTCCCTTCGGGACCATCCTGCCGGACGTGCTTACTTTCTACACGGTCGAGTGTGATCGGTGTGTTCACGCCGGCGGGGAGCCGGTCTGTGTGCGGGAGTGCCCGGAGGGAGCGATCCAGTTCCGCGAGGTTTCAGCCGATGAGCCGGGCGTGCACCTGATCGGAGACTGGTTGGCGGTGAGAAGCTTCAAGTGGGAGAAGGAAGCGGTTTGAGTATGACCTACCCGGGAATTCTGATTCAGGCGTTGGTGTTTCCGGGGCTGGCCTTCTCGGCGGCGGCGGGGCTTTTCCTCTCGTGGGTGGACCGTAAAGTCACCGCGCGCGTGCAGATGAGGCAGGGACCCCCGCTGCTGCAGCCGTTTTATGACGTGGCGAAGTATTTTGTGAAGGAGACGTGCATTCCCTCCGGAGCCACCCCGGCGGTGTTTTGGGCGGCACCCTTGGTGGGACTGGCGGGGGCCACGACCGCCAGCACCATGATCGGGGGAAGCCTGCTTGACCCGTCACGGGGATATGTGGGAGACCTGATCGTGGTGATATATCTTTTGGTATTGCCTTCACTGGCGGTGATCCTGGGGGCGTTCAGTTCCGGCAACCCTCTGGCGTCGCTCGGTGGAAGCCGCGAGATGAAGCTGTTGCTTGCCTACGAGCTTCCCTTCGTACTGGCGCTGGCGGTTCCGATCCTGAATGCGGGGAGTATCCGGCTGGGCGATTTGGCCGTTACGGTCACCGTCGCGCGTCCCTCGGGAGTGCTGGCTCTGCTGGTGGCGCTGATCTGCATCCAGGGGAAATTGGGCCTGGTCCCTTTCGATCTGCCCGAAGCCGAGAGCGAGCTCACCGGTGGTGCCCTGATCGAATACTCGGGGGCGCCGATGGGTATTTTCCGGCTGACCCGCACTATGCTCCTTTACGTACTGCCGCTCTTTCTGGTGTCGGCCTTTTGCGGACCGGCGGCGGCGGGGGGGGCGCTGCGTGGACTGATTTGCTTGGTGCTCTTGGTGGTTTCGGTTACGCTGATACGGAACACGGCGCCGCGCTTGCGTATCGATCAGGCGGTCAAGTTTTTCTGGGGGCCGGTGAGCGTTGTAGCGCTGGCGGCGCTGGCTTTGCAAGCGGGGGGATGGTAGCAAGCATGGGTATGGCCGTAAAGATCCTGACCCGCTCGCTCAACGCGTTCCACCTCAGCGGGAGCGCCTGCAACAATTGCGACATCGAGGTTCTGGATGCACTGACGCCCCGTTACGATCTGGAGCGCTTCGGGATCACGTTGGTGGGCAGCGTGCGGCAGGCGGATCTGCTGCTGTTATGCGGGGCCTTCAACCGGAAATCCGCCGAGCGCCTGCGCAGGGTGTACCACGAGGCTCCGAAACCGGTGGTGGTTGCGGCGGTGGGATCATGCGCCTGCAGCGGCTGCATTTTCCGCCACTCCTACAATTGGGAGGAGCCGGTGGACAGCTACATCCCGGTGGATGTGTACATTCCGGGATGCCCTCCCAAACCCGAGGCCATGATTGCGGCGATTGTGAAGACGATCGCCAAACTGAGGGGAGGCTGAGGTGAGCGGGACGCCTGAACCGCTGCCGGAGATCGTCCGGCTCCTTCAAGGGAAAGCCGGTGCGGCGATCGGGGCGGTGCAATGCCGCACCCGTTCCCGCATTTACGTTGACGTGGAATCGGCCGCGGTGCCCGACCTGACACGCATCATGTTCCGCGAGTTGGGATACCGCTTGCAGACGGTGACCGGTACCGATGCCGGCAGTCACATCGAGCTGCTCTACCACTGGGCCAGCGACCGGGAAGGGTTCGTGGTCAGCTTGCGGACGCGGGTGGACCGGCAGCGGCCGCAGATTGATTCCATTGCCGGCATCTGTAAGGGGGCGGAATGGATCGAGAGAGAAATCTGGGAACTGCTGGGAGTCCACTTCCGCAATCATCCCGACCTGCGCCACTTGCTGCTGCGGGATGACTGGCCGCAGGGGGACTACCCCCTGCGCCGGGATCGCGGCCGGGGGGGAAATCATGGCTGAGCGGACAATAGTACCGATAGGGCCCTACCACGCTCTCCAGGAGGAGCCGGAATTTTTCAAACTTCACGTCGAGGGGGAAACGGTCGTTGGTCTGGACATCGAACTGGGATACAACCATCGCGGAATCGAGAAGCTCTCGGAATCCAAGACCTTCGAGGAGACGGTATTCCTTGTGGAGAGAATCTGCGGGATATGCAGCACATCGCATCCCATAGCCTGCGTACAGGCCATAGAAGACTGCGGGCGGATCGAGGTGCCGGAAAGGGCCCTCTATATTCGTTCGGTGATCGGCGAGCTGGAAAGGATCCATTCGCACATGCTGTGGCTGGGCCTGGCGGGACATTTCCTGGGATTCAACACGGTGTGGATGTGGACCTGGCGGTACCGCGAGGAGGTGCTGGAAGTACTCGAGTTCATCACGGGTAACCGGAACCATTACGCCATGATGAAGCCCGGCG
>DTYT01000337.1 GCA_012961745.1 Kiritimatiellia bacterium
GTTGAATTCGTGCGTTGTCATACTATAGTGACCTGAGGGCGCCAGCGTGTAGTGAATCCCCGTGGGGTCCCTCACCCCGACCTCCTTGGCGCGCGGCGCCCTCCTTACTCTGCTGTTTTCTGCTGGGCGGGGGAGTCCAGGGCGTTCCCCGGCGTGTCCGACCGGACGGATTCCTGCGAGGCAAACGAACTGGACCCTGAGTTGGTGAAATTTCCGGCCATCCGCGACACGAGGTGGGCGGCCAGGAGCGCCCTCCGGAATACGGCGCGATTCTTCTGCCGCAATGCCAATTGTGCGGCGGTACCGTAGTCCTGGAAAGCAGCTTCGGCCTGACCCATTCTAACCAGGCAGAGTGCGCGGTTCAGCCGTGCCGGTTGAAACAGGGGATCCAATCGAAGCGCCGTGTCGTACCAGTACAGGGCTTCCCGGTAGTCTCCTGCCTTGAAGCAGACATTGCCCAGGAGGTAGGCGTTGGCGGCGCAGGGGCGGTACCCGAATACCTGCCGGTAGGTGGGCATAGCGTTCTTCGGATCGCCGAACCGGTAGTGATACTGGGCGAGAGCCAGCTGGGGGACGATGGCGCTGACCGGAGGACGGCGGCTGAACCTGACGGACAATATTCCGGCGAGGCCCAGCAGGGTCACTGCGGTGAAGGCGGATACTATGGTGATCGCCTTCTTAGGCACCGGCGCCCCGGGGGCACGCCCGGCAAGTGTCTGCGGGGCTATACTATTTTCTGCCGCGCTGGTGGTTGCCGCTGACGCATAGAGCAGCAGAGATGCGCCGGCGGCCGCAAACCCGGCTAACGGATCGGTGGCTGCCGAGTAACCGGCTTGTGGTGACTGGGAACCGGCTCGCGCGGAGGACGCTGCCTCTCGCGAGGCGGATGATCGCGCCTGGAGGATAGCCGAGGCCAGAGATCGGGCCTCGTGGTCGAACCCGGAGGCTTGCAGGCTCCGCAGCGCGTGAAACTGGAGACGAAGATCAACCGGCGGAGGCTCTTCATCGCCGGGCCAGGGTTCCCATGCTGAAAGGCCCCCGGTGGTGAGCAGTCCCCGCCGGAACAGGAGACCACGGACCCAGTGACGGGGAGGAGGGGGGAATAGACGGTCTGCGACCAACAGCGGTATGAGCAATGACACAGTAGCGCGTCTGACTTCACGACGGTCCTGGACGAAGAAGGCACGGAAACCAGAATCCGATGAACGGAAATCGGTGCAAAGCTGACCAGTTATTCGAGTTGCCATCGAAGCGAGATCAAAATCGAGATCCTTTCCCCGAGATCCTACTTGTTTGCGAATCCATTGAAATGCCCCTAACTCCGCCAAACAGAGGGCCGAAACGTCGGGTAGAAGGACGTCGCTGTCGAAGGTTTCCGCGATAAGTGCTTCCGAGCTGCTGGGCCACTGACAGGCGGGATAGGCGGGCGGCGAGTAGGTGCGGTTGAGCCAGCTCAGGTATGCGCATACCCCGGGATAGATTCTGCGGAGGAACTCGGCAGGCCGCTCAAGGCGACGTGCTGTGACTACTACGGACTGAAGCAATATGGGCTGGTGCAATATGGCGGCTCGTTCATCCCGGTCGGGATGGTACCAGGCCGGCAGGCCGCCGTCCGGAGCTTGGATATCCAAGGCGGCCTGGACCAGCTGCGCGGCCATTCGGACGTTCATGTGGACAAGAACCGAGCAGTGCAGGAGTATGTCGTTAAGAATAAATCGTTCCGTACCGGTGGCCTGTTCCGCAATCCATACATGGCGCAGCCTGCCGCGGGGTTTTCTCAGGCAGGCCCGCAGTATTTCGCTCTGAGAGAAAACGACCCCCCGCAGCCGCGCGGGAAGACGACCGGTCCACCGTGGCAGGTAGCTGCGGTAGGCCTGAACAGCATTCACCAGATGGTACAGTGGGTCGTGCTCAAGCAGTTTCTCGGCCTTGGCAAAGGCCTCTTCCACTCCGGCGGTTTGGACAATCGCAAAACGCATGTTTTCTCCGCCTTCCCGACAGATGAGATACAGCCGTCGGGAACCTGCCTGTCCGGGATGAACCATCGCATACAAGCTGCCGCGCTGCCCGGCGGCCTCGCCGGCCGCAAAGCGCAGCGGCTCCGTATCGTTGACAAAACCGGTCAGCGAATCCGCAGCCCCGATAAGGACCCACTTGAGCCGGGCATCTTCGGTATCCGACGAATTTTCAAGACAGATGGCCAGGTCGGTGAACAGGCGGATATTTTCGGCTGCGCCGGGAGCCCCTGGCATGAGCAGACGGCATTCCTGGTCCGGTGCCAGCAGGAACTCGCCAGGAACCACAGCGGAAGAAGCGCGGATTGCGGCCTCTACCGGGACTCCGTGCTGCATTCGGCGCAGTACCCATCCCGGCTGCCAGGGTATTCCGTATTCCCGGTCAACGATTCTGTGCCCGGCCTTGGTAGACGCCACCATCGGGTCGCTGTTTTCCGGTCGGAGGAAAGACACCGGCCGGTTCCGCATATCCGCTTGCCCGGCCCTTCCGCGTTATTTATAGTCAAACCAATTGCAGTTGTCAGCGTAAACATATTCGCCTAATGAATGGTGGGTGTCCAGCCGCAGTGCTGGCCGTCGCAGTCTGTATCCCGGTGGCCGGCGCGCAGACTACCGGAATCGTCACCGCCGACAGGGTCAATCTTCGCTCGCGGCCGGGACCCAAGGGCGAGGTAGTTGCCCAGCTGTCAAAGGACGCGCGGGTGACGGTGAGAGGCGTGCAGGGGGACTGGCTGGAGGTTGTTCCCCCGCCGTCGGTCGATCTCTGGGTTCATTCGGCTTTTGTCAGCAATGGGGTGGTAGCTGTCCGTACTCTGAATGTCCGTGCGGGCCCCAGTATCAATTACTGGGTGGTGGGTCATGTGCAGAAGGGTGAGAGAGTGGACGTTCGCGGAAGAAGCGGCGAGTGGCTCAAAATCGCCCCGCCAGAGGCCTGTTCTTTGTGGGTGAGCCGCAGGTACGTCAAGCTCGTGACACGCAGGAGGAGATCGCACCGCACGCTGACGGCGCGGCCGGAGAGACCGCGATCACGTCTCGCTCGGCGGCCGATGGCGGTTTCATCCGGCCGGTCGCCCGTGGAAAGAGCGGCCGGCGGCAAGCCGATTTCCACGGTCAAGGCGCGGCGGGTCGAGTTGCCGGACAGTTGGCGCCTGGTACCGCTGGAGGGGCAGGGCAGACGGGTGAAGCGTAGCGGCTCGATCCGCCGTATCCCGTTCATGCTGGGGGTGCCAACGCGATACAAGCTGGTGGAACGTTCCGGTGACGGTGTGCGAATGGTCTGCTATCTCTGGGGCGACGAAAACCAGTTGGCCCTTTTTTCCGGAGCGGAATTGACTATCAGTGGACGCGAATACTGGCTCCGGAATCACAGGTATCCGGTTGTGGTTGTTGAGACCATCGAATTGCCCTCCGGCTGGGAATCAGCCGTGGGGCGTGGTATGTGACATGACCGTGCTGCGCTGGCGTGTTCGTCACTTCATCAGTCTGCTCATACCGATGCTGGTCTTTCTCTCGGTTTCCTCGGTCGAGATAGCCGGGCTGCGGTCCCGACTCCCGGGTCTGGGGAACCGGTTTGTGGGTGAGGAAAGGGCCCGATTCGCCGCCATTGCCCAGAACCTTTTCCGCTGCGGCGTGTATGGACTGCGGGACGGCAGCGCCTCCCCGGCGCAGCGGGGCGTGCTGTGGAGCCTGGCCTTGGCCGGGGGAGCCAGAGTTCTGGGGTCTCCGGAGGCCGCCAGCAGAGCACTCTCCGCGGTGTGCGGCCTGATCCTTATCGTGATGATATGGCGTCTGGCAAGGTTCCTGTTTCCCTTTCCTCCCTTTGTGGTTTTCACGGCGGCATCGGTTGGTCTGGTCCCCGGGCTGACGGGCGAGGTGCTCCGGGGAGGCCCCGGCGTACTCGCGGCGGTGCTGACAGTGGGAGCATTATGGTCCTACTTGTTCACCCTGCGAGGGGGAGCCCACCGATTCTCAATGCTGCCCGCCTTTCTCAGCGCTTGGGCCGGCTGGTTGCATCCGGTATTGGCCGGGCTTTGGGTGGTGATGGGGCTCCACGCGCTCATTCCTCTGGGCACACCCCGTTGGAGCCTGCGACATCGGTTGCTTTTCTTGGTGGAAGGATCTCTGGTCGTCGCCCTGGTCATGGCGCCGCTTTTTCTGTGGAACGCATGGCACTGGCACGTACCCTGGCTGGAAGAGCCGGGATCCGCCGTGCCGGCCGCCGCCTTCGAGACTGGTACAGGGGGCGCGCTGATACAGGCCTGGCGAGTCGCGGCCCGAGGAGATTACGTGAGAATCCTCGCGGGATGGTTCACCGGCGGTGCGCTCGCAGGATTCGTTCCGGTGATGTGTTTCCTGGCCGGGTTACTGTTGCTGGTGGGACTGGGAGTCCGAAGCGACCCCGAAAGGCATATTTCCGTATTGCTCGGCCTATTGATTCTGGTGTTGCCGGCAGTCGCTGCGGCGCTTACGCCGTTCCTGGCGCCGAGTGCGTCCGACGAGATGCTTTTGCCATTGCAGCCTTTTGTGGCGGTGGTCGCCGCATTCGGTCTTTTCCGGCTTCCGTTTGTTTTGGAGCGGGCGTACCGCCGCTGGAAGCCGGGCCTGCCTGGGGGCATGGGATTCCGTGTCTGGTGGTGCGTTGTGGGCTTCCTCCTGGGGGTGAGCTGGGTATCCTACGGGTGGCGGGCGGAGTCGGAGCGGGCGGCCGAGTGGGCAACCGTCCTTGGCCGGGCTGACCGGATCCGGACGCTACTGGAACAGAGGCACCTGACCGGGGGTGTCATCGCCACGGATGTTCCCGGGCTGTTGTACTGTGCCGGTCTGGGAGAGCGGGGGCTGGCGTGTGTGACGGGTCGGAGCGATCCGATTTTTCTGGCGTGTGGAAGGAAAACTTCCGAGACCTACTGGGAATGTGTTTTTTCCCGCTGCCGCAGCGTGCCAGCGGCGGTGGTGGTGCTGTGGTCGGAGCCCAGTAAGCGGGATACGGATTGGTCCGCCTTCGGTGTCAGCCGACTGGACGATGCCGATGTTCCTCCGGGGAGTACGGTTCTTATTTTTTCCGGCGTATCTGCTGGAAAAAATGCTGCAGCAGGTTCCGGCAATCCTCCTGTAGTATCCCCCTGACTATGCGGCAACCGTGGTTCAGATCTTCGGACTGCAGGACGCGGGACCCCGACTGACCCTGGCCTCGGCTCGGGTCGTCTACGCCCCAAACCACTACGGGTATCCGTGCAAGCATAATCGCGCCGGCGCACATAAGACAGGGCTCCTTGGTTACATAGAGAGCCGTCCCTTCCAGGCGCCAGTCTCCGAGCGCTGCAGCCGCCTGGGTGATAGCGATCATCTCGGCATGCGCGGTAGGATCCCGAAGCTTTTCCACCATGTTGTGGGCGGCCGCGACCAGGCGGTTTCCGAAGGCAATAACCGCGCCCACCGGCACCTCACCCTGGTCGGCGGCGGTACGAGCTTCCTGAATGGCACGCCGCATGAAAAACTCGGCTTGCTCGGGAATGCCTCGCTGGTTCATGCTGGGCCCTCTCAATCGTCCGCCTAAATACTACTTTCTCTGGTTGATATCAAATCCTCGGTGGACAAAACTGTTTCTCTGAAAGCGTACTGGGATATGGGCACCGACGGCAAAGCGTCGGCGCGTCTCCCCTCCTGGTTGCGGGCAGGCAGGGAGGTGTCGCCGGATTTCCGGCGGGTGGCATCGTGCCTGGACCGTCATGGTTTGGCCACGGTGTGCGTGGCGGCGCGCTGTCCCAACCGCAACCGTTGCTGGAGCAGCGGTACGGCCACTTTTATGATCCTGGGACAGCGCTGCACGCGGAATTGCCGCTTCTGTGCGGTGGAGCATTCTCCGCCGAAGGCCCCCGAAGCCGACGAGCCTGCACGTGTGGCGAGGGCAGTGGAGGAGCTCGGCCTCCGTTATGCGGTGATCACATCGGTCACCCGCGATGATCTGCCCGACGGTGGTGCGTCGCAGTTCTCTGAGACTGTCCGGCAGATACGTCGCCGCACGGTGAACACGCTTATCGAAGTTCTGGTTCCGGATTTTCACGGGAATATGCGGGCTGCGGCAGCCGTCTTGGAGGCAGGGCCCGATGTCTTTGCGCACAATCTGGAAACTGTCCGTCGACTGCAGGCCGCGGTGCGGCCGGCAGCCGACTATGAGCGATCTCTGAAGGTTCTGGCAACTGCGGCGGGCCTAGGTGGGGCTAGGGTGGCCGTCAAGTCGGGGATCATGGTCGGTCTGGGAGAGACTGAAGAAGAAGTCGAGGAGACACTCCGGGACCTGCGGGCGACGGGGTGCACGATGGTGACTATCGGCCAGTACCTGCAGCCGCGCCGGGAGTGCATGCCGGTCAGGAGGTTTGTCGATCCGGAAACTTTTCAGTGCTACAGTCAGATTGCGCGGGAACTGGGATTCCGCAGTGTCGTCAGTGGACCGCTGGTCCGATCCTCGTTCATGGCGGCGGAAGCGTTCCGGCTTCTCGGAAGGTAGGCGGCCATGAGTGCGCGGATACTTATATGCTATCTGGTGAAGAACAGCGGACATCATACGGCGGCGTGTGCCGTGGAACTTGCACTGTCGCGCGAGGCTCCGGATGCCCAGATCCTAACGGTAGATCTGCTGCGGTATATCCACCCGCGGACCAGCCGGCTGATCCAGAAAACCTATATGACCACCATCAAGCGGACTCCGGAAATATGGGATGCCCTATATGATAAGGCGGTGATAGAGCTGCTTACCCGGAGGGTCCGCCGCCTTCTTCAGCACGGCCGGAACCGCATGCTGCTGCAGCTCATGGATGATTTCCGGCCGCACGCCGTGGTGAGCACTCAGGCCCACCCTTTCGCGGTGATCTGCTCCTATGAACGGGAGCACCGTCGCAATATCCCGGTTTGGGGTGTGGTGACCGACTTCGTGCCGCACCGCTTTTGGGTCGTTGAGGACATAGGGTGCTATGTGGTGCCCACCGAGTCCGCCCGCGACCGGCTGCGCTGGCTGGGCGTGCCGGCGGACCGGATAAGTGTGCTGGGCATACCGGTCAACGTGGAGATCGCCGAGCAGGAGCGACGGGCACTGGGACGTGACGGCGAGAGTCGGGTGCTGGTGATGGGCGGGGGCCGCGGTCTGGGAGTGGGCTACAGCACGGTGAAAAACATAGACCGCAGTCACGGCGTCTTCACAATCGACGTCGTGACGGGGACCAACCGGAAATTGCGGCGAAAACTGGTGATGAAGCGGCATGCCTTTAAGCACCGGATCCGGGTGCGTGGTTACGTGCGCCACGTGCCGGTTCTCATGTACAATTCCAAGGTGCTGGTTTCCAAGCCAGGCGGGCTCACTTCAGCGGAAGCACTGGCGGTAGGCTTGCCGATGGTAATTGTTCGACCGCTCCCGGGACAGGAACGCGGCAACGCCCGTTTCCTCACCGCCCACGGTGCCGCGGTTCAACTCCGGAGTGAACGTGACGCCGCACCGGTGATCTCGGCGTTACTTTCCAATTCGACGCTGCTGGAAATGATGAGGGAAAAGGCTCGTTCTCTGGGACGGCCGACCGCTGCCCGGGACATAGCCCGGGCTGTACTGCGGTCGATCGCTTGAGGACCGGAAGAGTATGGCGGGATACTTGAGCTACAGACTAGTGGCACTGCTGAGCCGGGCCCTGCCGCGGTATTTCGCGTATTTCTGCGGTATACGCCTGGCGGATACCTTCTTCTTTGCCAAGAAGTGGGAACGTGAGGCGGTCATGCGGAACCTTAAGCAGGTCTACTCGTTCCGGGGAGCGGAAGTATCCGAGCATTTCTTGAGGCAGTTGGCCCGCAAGGCGTTCCAGCATTTCGGCAAGTATTTGGTGGATTTCTTCCGGTTCCATTCGCTGAGTCGCCAGGAGGCGGTGCAACTGGTGGCGATTGAGAACCGCCATCATCTGCACCAAGCGCTGGAGCGGGGCAGGGGCGTAGTGGCGGTCACGGCGCATTTCGGCAACTGGGAAATGGGCGGCAGCGTGCTCCATGCGATGGGATATTCGATTCATGCGGTTTTCCTGCCCATGGCTACCCCGCGCCTCGATCGATTGTTTCTGCGCCAGCGGGTACAACGGGGTATCGAATTGATTCCGGTCGGGCATACGACCCGCTTGCTGCGCATCCTCCGAGACGGGCATATCGTGGCGCTGCTGGGGGACCGTGATCTTGCCGGAAAATCAGCCCGAGTGCCCTTCTTCGGCCGGGAAGCGGAGTTGCCGCGGGGTCCGGCACGCCTGGCCATGATCTCCGGAGCGGCATTGCTGCCGTCGTTTATCTACCGAGAACCGCACGACGCTTTTGTGTTGCGTTTTCACCGTCCTCTATGGCCGGAATCGCACCGGGATGAACAGCGTCTGTTGGAATTCACCGCTGCCGCGATGGAAAGGGAAATCAGCGAGCGTCCCTTTCAATGGTTCATTTTCGAGGATTTCTGGGACGACGCACGGAGGAGGAAGAAGGAATTCTGAAACGGGAAAGGCGACCGGGAGCATGAGCACCGGAAATAGTGAGCGCACCTGCTGCGCCGTAATCCCGGCTTTCCGCGAAGCGGCCACCATCGCCCCGGTCGTAGAAAAGGTCGTCCGCTACTGCCCCTGCATCGTGATAGATGATGGATCCGACGATGACACCGGCCGCATCGCCGAGGAGGCCGGGGCTCTGGTGGTGCGGCACGAGGTAAACCGGGGGAAAGGCGCAGCGTTGCGTACCGGGTTCGATATGGCACTTCGCGAGGGTTACCGGCTGGTGATCACTCTGGATGCTGACGGACAACACGATCCCGACCGCATCCCAGCGTTTCTCTCCGCCTACCGGCGAACCGGCATCCCCGTACTGGTAGGCAACCGGATGTGGCAGGCGCAACGCATGCCTCTCGTTCGGCGGCTTACCAACTGGTTCTTGACCGCAGTAATCAGCCGCCACATGCGATACCCGGTACCAGATACGCAATGCGGCTTCCGGCTGTATGAGGTGGAAATGCTGCCCTACCTTTCGGCCGCCGACGAGCGCTTCGCCGCGGAATCGGAGATACTGCTGCACGTGGCGCTCCGGAACATTCGGATAGACTCTGTGAAGGTAAGCACTGTATATGTTCCCGGTCGCCGGAGCCATATCAGTCCCCTGCGAGACACAATCAGATTCCTAGCCATGCTGATCCGCGAATATCGCTCGCGCCGACTGCGGAGCCGGTCGAGGGCACGGTAATGTTGAAGAGCAAAGTTGCAGGGAGGAAAGTCCGCCTCAGAGTGAGGCTGATAGTGGCCGCAGCCACGGTGTGGCTCGCGGCTTGGCAAGGGATTCGCGCCGAACCCAGCGGATCCGGTGGAGGGACATCGGTGAGAATCGGGGGTACGCCCGGAGAAACTCTTCACCAGTTCCCGCAGAGAGTGGCCCTGCTTCTCAGGAAGACGGGATTACCTGACACAGCGGTGGTTTTTCTGATCGCCATGCTGCCCATCCTTGAACTCCGTGGGGCCATCCCCGCCGCTCACGTGCTTGGTATGGATCCCTGGTTGGCGTATGCGGTGGCGGTAGTGGGAAACATGGCACCCATTCCTCTGATATTGCTGCTCCTGGGACCCCTTTCACAATTCTGCACACGATGGCGTTGCGCAAGCATCTTCTTCCAATGGCTCTTTGCGCGTACCCGCCGGAAGACGGCCAGAGTGGAGAAATACGAAACCTTGGGGCTGACCATCTTCGTTGCTATTCCGTTGCCGGTGACCGGAGCATGGACCGGCTCGGTCGCCGCATTTCTCCTCGGACTGCGGTTTCACCACTCAATGGTCTCCATACTCCTGGGAGTGATGATTGCGGGCGTGATAATGACCACTCTGTCGCTCATGGGATGGTTCGGCGCTCTGGCGGCGGGTTTGGTTCTGGGAGGCATGGCGGTCTCTGCCATCATGGGGATGTTCCGGCGGGAGGAATCCCACGCCGGCGAAGGACCGCCCGCGCCGGCGGACTGAGTCGACCGCGCATCACGCTTCTTCGGCCTCCAGAACCTCGCGCGCAGCGGCGTATCCGCGCTTGATGATCTCCGTCGCGCGGTGGTGCTCAATGAATCCAATATCCTGCAGGTCGGGCTGGATCAGTACATCGGGAGGGAACTGGTCCAGCCGCTGTTCGGCAATCTTGGATTCCATGACCCGGAGGGCACGCCCCAGCACATCCACCATAGTCAGCGCGGCCTGCTTTTGCCTTCCTCGGCCGCGTCCAGCCGCGGATTTCTTTTGCACCACCGCCAGCAGATCGCGAATCCTGCGCGACCACATGGAGTCCGAAACAGAACGCTCTCCCGCGGACTCGGATCGCCTGCCGGTTCCATGTTTACGCCGCCATCTGGTCGGGCAAGAGCGGTCCAAATCCCGCAGATTCAGTTCCACGGCAATGACCAAGTCGGCTCCCGCCTCTGCCGCCACGTCGGTTGGCACCGGGTTGACCAGGCCGCCATCCACCAGGAGCCTGCCGTTGCTTTCTACCGGGGTGAAGAGAGCCGGAACGGATATGCTCGCGCGTATCGCCTCAATCAGGTCCCCTTCCTTCAAGTGGACCTCCCCGCCGGTGTGAAGATCGGTAGCCACGGCAATGAAGGTGACCGGCAGATCCTCGATACGGCAGCTACTTACCATTCGCTGGACAAAGCGGGCGACCTTTCTGCCGTCGATAAGACCGCTCAAATGGAATGCGGGATCCCAGAAATGGTACAGAATGTCCAACCAGTCCAGTGAACCGGCAATACTCTCCAGCGCTTCGAATCCTCCGGCACAATAAACACCACCTACCAGCGCTCCCATACTCGTGCCGGCAACGATTTGGGGTTCGATGTCCAGGTCGCGCAGGGCTTTTAGAACACCCACATGGGCCCACCCGCGGGCACCCCCCGAGCCCAATGCAATACCGATTTTCCTCCGCCGAAGCCTCCCCAGCACTCGGATGGCCGACATCTGGTGACCTTTTCGTTAACCGGTGTTGCCTGCCGCGGAGCCGCCTCCGCATGCCTGCATCATACTACCGGGATCCTGCGTGTTGGGGAAGGCTGTGCTGCCTTGGGCACCACGATGGTCAACACTCCGTTCGTATAGTTCGCTTCCATGCCCCTGGGATCTACGGGTCCCGGCAGCAGGATTTGTCGTGTAAACCGCCCATATTCCCTCTCCATGCGGAGGAAATTCCGTCCCTGCGACTTCTTTGTGGACTTCCGGCTTCCGCTGATCGTCAAGGTACGATCACTGAGTTCGACCTTTATGTCCGACTTGTCCACCCCGGGGATGTCCACCGTGACCACGTAGCGATCGCGCTCCTCCCGTACGTCAATACGTGGGCTGAACGTCGGCAGACTCCGGTGCGGCATCTGCGGCGGACGCCGAAACCACCAACGGTTGAACATGTCACGGAAGACCGAATCAATTTCCCTCTGCAGACGCTGCAGTTCGGCAAAGGGGTCCCACTGCTCATCCAGCCAAGGAGATTCCAATGCCTTGGGCCACCAGCCCGATCCGGGTGCTGGCCGGGTTGCCCCCTGGCGGGTGTCCCCGGGAGCCTCCGCCTCTGGAGAAACCGACACCCCTGTCTGCGATTCCGACGCCGCTGCACTCCCTCCATGATGCGCGAGAGCGCTCTGGAGTCGCAGGATCGTCCAGCTCTGCACCGCCAGAAGGATTACCAGCAATGCGACCACCAGCCACACAGCCCGATTTGAAACGGCCATTGTGATCACCTCCCGGAACGGCGGGAGGGTGGTCCATGCCCACCCTCCCGTCGATTCAGTCTGTCTTTACGGGAATCCTTTTTCCCCTGCGCGCTTCCTGGTCGGTCTTCGGGATCCTGACCGTGAGGACTCCGTTAAGGAACCGGGCACTTATCCTGTCCGGATCGATATTGCTCGGCAAGGGGATGGTCCGCTCGAAGGAGCCGTAAGCGCGCTCCATGAGATAGTAGTCGCGGCGGCGTTCCTCGCGTTCATCCTTCCTTTCTCCCCGGATGGTCAGAATATTCTCATCCAGCGTGACCTCGATGTCCTTCTGGTCCAGACCCGGCAGATCGGCCTTCACTTCGACTTCCTTGTCCGTCTCCGACACGTCTACATTCGGCACCATGGCGTCCCATGTACGGCCCCGCCTTCGCAGCGAGGGCCACCGCGTAAGTGCTCCGAAATCCTGGAAGAACTCGTCGAACAGCCTGTCAATCTCCCGCTGAAGCGAGAGGAAAGGATTCCCCTCCCTGCTCCAGGTGAGCTCAGATTGCCTCTTCTTGCGCCATGGAACCAGTTCGAATGCCATTGTTGATCACCTCCTTTCCTCTTGGTGACCTGAACTATTCGGCCCTAACCGGGATCTTCCGTGGCCGGGCCGTCTCGATCTTGGGAATGGTCACCGTTAGAACACCGTTGCGTAGGGAAGCTTCGATCTTCCCGCTGTCGCAATCTGACGCCAGCCGGAAAGACCGCTCGTAACGGCACGGCTCCCATTCCTGGATGAGCGATCGGCCCTGGGCCTCCTGCAGCCAAAAGATATGGTTGATGCTTTGCTTGATCGCCTATACGACAAA
>DTYT01000338.1 GCA_012961745.1 Kiritimatiellia bacterium
CCGCCTGCCATCCCTTCCCCCCCACCCGTGTCCCAGTCCGTCGAGACTGTAGCCGTTCCGGCGGCGGAACTCCCGGACGCAGAAGTCCCCCCCACCACGACCGCCGTTCAGAGAGCCTCCGACCGCCTTGAACCCCAAACCATATGGCCGCCGGTGGCAAATTCCGATGATCCGCTCAATCGTATCGCGGAGCAAATGGTCGCCACCGCGCTGGTGGAGGTGCTGCGACACAATTTCGTGGAGGCGCACCGGCAATTCGAACGCGCCCGGATTCTCGCCCCCCACTTCTACCCGGCGTATGCGGAGCAGGCCACCCTGTACGAAAATCAGGGGCGTCTCGACCGGGCCGGTGAACTCTGGGAGGAAATTCTCACACGCTGCCAGAGCGGCCCCTGGTATGAGCTGGCCGTCCGCGAACGGCATCGCCTCACTCTGGAAAGCGCCCGACGTCCCGCGCGGCGCCCTCCCCGGGTTTCGCCAGTGACCGAGCGGCGGCAACACCTTCGCCGCGAGGTCCGAATCGCGGGCGTCCAACTTCAGAATGCAGGACCGGTCGGCGAGTTCGGTGATATCCGCCTGCTGAACATTACCTTGAAGTCCCGGATAGGCCATACCTTACGCGATGCCTCTGCGGTACGCGTCCAAGTGGAGTTCTTTGATCGGGACCGCCGTACTGGGAAAATAGTACCTTCTGACGCCTTCGTGCCGCAGAAGGACATCCCCCTTTCAGGGATATGGAAGGTGGGCGAGACGCGCAATATAAGCGCGGCCTACTTAGCCCGACGGGGTGCCGACGACGAGCTTGAATTCCACGGTTTTGTGGTGAAAGTACTCTATCGGCAGGAACTGCAGGACCAGACCGCTCAACCGGAAACCTTGCTGCAAAAGGCAGCTTCTCTGAGCGCCGAATGAAGACCGGACGCGCCATAGCCGCCAAGGCGCCCAGCGCGATCGGGCTGAGCCTGCTGCTGGTCTTCGGCTGTGTAGCCTTGCCGGGCCGGCGGACCAGCCCGCCAGCGGCTCGGGGCGCACCTCAGCCCCGCGTGGCAATCTGGTGCGAGTTCCTCCCCTACAGGGAAGTCGAACAATATCTGCCCGCGCTGCAGCACTACGATTGCCGCCTATACCTGCACGTCAACCCGGGGGATATCGGCTCCCCTGCTCTTGCCCGTGTGCTGCAGAGGGCCTCCAGCCATGCCGTCGAGATCTGGTTGTGGCAGCTGCTGCCATACGAGGAAAACCTCTACGTGGGAGAAGACACCCTCGACCGCATGGAAAGCTTCTCCCTCGCGTTGGCAGACTGGGTGCGCCGGGAGTCCCTCCCGGTGGATTGGATCATCTTCGACTGCGAACCTTCCCCTGCGCTGGGGCGCCGCCTTGCACTCAGCCTCCGAAACCTCGACCCGCGCGGAATGGCGAATCTTCTGCGGGAGCAAATAGACCCGCAGCGCTTTGCCCGGTCGATCGGGCGCCTCAACCGGATAATCGCCGCACTGCACCAGCGTGGCTTCCGAGTAATGGGCTGTGCAAACCGTATCTTCCTGGATTTTCTTGCGCGCGGTAACACCGCCTTGGAAGACAGCCTGAACGCGCCGTTCAGTATGGTGAACTGGGACCGGGTCTCCTTCATCACCTACCAGTACACGACCAGCCATGCCGAGTATGCGGCTATGGTCGGCCGCTACGCGCAGCTCGGGCGCAGGCTCTTCGGCCCCGAAGTTGCGCTGGATCTGGGACTGACCGGTGACCACCGCCTGATCGAACAACATCTGGAGCGGGCCCGGAAATTCGGGCTGGCCGAATACTACGTGAAGTTTCTGCGCGGCATGCAGCGTCCGGATGAACTGCGCCATGCCGCCGGGATAGCCTTGTCCCGGGGAGTGCGGAACATCCACATCTACTCTCTCGACGGCGCGGTGAACTCCCCGGAGGGCCTCTCGGCATGGCTGAGCGCCGCCTGCAACGCAACCCCATTGCGCGGGATCCGGGCGGCCACGCCCGTCCGGTCCATCAAACTGGGCGTCACCGCGGCAATCCTCAACGGCCTCTATCGAGCCCTCGTCATCTAGCGGCCAGCCAGCCAGCCCCTGCCAGCATCGGGTCCGCGCGCACACCCCGCAACAGCCAGCGGTGCCTCGAACTCACCTCATTGCCGGATACAATCCGGCGCTCCCCCCCCGCTTGACTCAGGGAATCCGACTCCTGATCGGCGTGCGCCGGTAGTCGGCCGGCCAGGCCATCTCCACTCACCGGCGGCGCTGACGCAGGGCGCCGGCGGTCGCCGCAGCGAACAGCAGGATGCTCAGAGTCCCGGGCTCGGGAATCGCATCGCCCGGCCCGAGAGGTTGCCCGTAATTGAACTGGAACGGCTTGGCCTGCGCCCGATCCTCGAAGCCGCTGATGTAAGTGTTGGTGGAATCGTGCGCATAGATGAAGGTGTTGGATGCATCGGTGTACTGCAGCTCCAGGTAGTACTGGACAACCGAGCCCGAGCTAACTCCCGACAGGTTGATGGTTGCCAGCCAGTACTTGTCATTGACCGTGGTATTGTTCCACTCGCCGGTGACCACCTGCCAGCTTTCGCCCTGCACCCGCCAGTGCAGATAGTAGGCCGACTGGTCGGCCGCATCATCGAAGTTCTGGAACGTATTACCGCTGTAAATCTTGGCCTGGGTCTCGGTTCCGTCGAAATTGATGCCGCCATCCAGATTGCCCCCGTCGCGCATGGTATCTCCCGAAGACCCCGCCACAGCGTCGGGGAGGTGCCAGCTGTGTCCCAGATCCAAAATGGTATAGGTGGCGTTGTTTCCCACGCCTTCATCGTTGTAACGGATGGTCAGGAGATCCGCATCGTCGTGGTCGGGGGTGGTGACCGTAGTGCTCAGCGCATAGTACTCGATCGTAGTATTCCGCGACTGAGCGGGGATGTCCGCCGACCAAAGGTTTCCGGATACGTGGTTGGCCTGAACAAAGGAAGACGAAGACCATCCATCGGTAGTATACCGCACATAGACCTTCTCACCGCTGCTCGGCGTCGCGGAAAAGGTGAGCTGGATGGTATTGATGTTGTTTTCTACAAATATGCGATCGTCTGAAACGTTGTCCGCGGGATCGAAAGTTCCGCTGACCTCTTCCTGGCCGCTGCGGTAAAAGGTGATGGGAGAATTGGCGGTCTCCTGCACCATCATCGACGACTGGTCGCCGCTATCCTTATCATATATCGAAAAGGTATAGTAACGGTTGCCGACTGCATTGAAGCCACTGTTGCCGCCCGTAGTGTAAGCCGTATATTTGACACCGAGGCTCATGGACGTGTCTTGAGAAGTCCACTCGTAACTCCAGTCTGAAGCCGCCAGCTTGAACTCCGACTGGCTGTCGTCCGACG
>DTYT01000339.1 GCA_012961745.1 Kiritimatiellia bacterium
AGCTCGTAGATCACGTCGTAAAGGCGAATCTCCACCCCCTCCTGCCTCGCCAACTTGGAAGCCTTTCCTTGAACCCCGACGTGGAAACCAACCACCGCCGCCCGGGACGCCGCCGCCAGCTGCACGTCGTTCTCCGTAACATTTCCCACCCCGGAAAGGATGATTTCCAGATCCACTTTCTCGCTTTTCAAATCCCCCAGGACCTTCTCCACCGCCTCCAAGGTGCCGCGCACATCCGCCTTCACCACCAGCAGTAGCCGCTGCTTCTGGGACGGCGCGGTCTGACGCAGAAGTTCGTCCAGAGTCACCCGCCGGCGAACCTCCAGCTGCGCCTGCCTCTTTTCCGCCTGCCTTTCCCCCGCGATCTCCCGGGCGATCCGGTCATCCGGAACAACTTTGAAGAAGGCCCCTGCCTGGGGAACCGCCGTCAGTCCCAGGCACAATACGGGAGTAGAAGGGCCGACCCGGCGCACCTTGACCCCCCGGTCGTCGGTAAGCGCCTTGACCTTGCCCCATGCTTCGCCGCATACCAGCGCATCGCCCACTTTCAGAGTGCCCCGCTTGACCAGCAGCGTGGCTACCGGCCCCATCCCGGGCTCCAGCTTGGCTTCTAGAACGTAGCCTTCAGCGCGTCGGCGAGGATTGGCCTTCAACTCCATGATCTCCGCCTGCAGGAGGATCATCTCCAAGAGGTGGTCGATTCCCTCACCCGTAGCAGCACTGACCGGACAACAGATAAGCTCCCCGCCCCAGTCCTCCGGCGTAAGTCCGAGTGTCTGAAGCTGCTTCTTCACGCGATCCGCATCGGCATTCTTCAAATCAATCTTGTTGATCGCTGCCATCATGGTGACACCCGCGGCCCGAGCATGCTGAATGGCCTCCTCCGTTTGGGGCATAACGCCGTCATCGGCGGCGATGACCAGCACCGCGATATCGGTGACGTTGGCCCCACGGGCGCGCATGGCGGTAAAAGCGGCGTGTCCCGGCGTGTCCAGGAAAGTAATCTTCCGGTCGCCCACCTCCACCGTATAGGCCCCGATATGCTGGGTGATGCCTCCCGCCTCCCGCGAAGCCACCCGCGTATTGCGGATGCGGTCAAGCAGCGACGTCTTGCCGTGGTCCACATGGCCGAGAAAGGTTACCACGGGGGGGCGGGGTTCAAGATCCTCGGGCCGGTCTTGCTCCCCTTCTTCCTCCGCCACCCGACGCGCCGGCCTGGGGCGTGGCTCCGGTGCCTTCTTCTCGTACTCCAAAAACACTCCATGGCGCCGGGCGACCTGCTGCGCCACCTTGATATCCAAACGCTGGTTGATGGCCGCGAAAACGTTCATTTTCATCAATTCGGCGATGAGTTGATTGGGCTTCAGACCGAGCCTCTCGGCCAGCTCCCGGACCACGATCGGACCGTGCATCACGACGTGCCGCGTCCCGGGCGCGGTTTTCTCCTCGGCTGAGGGTTGCGCAGTGGATGGTGCCGCCGGGGAGGGGGGCTCCGTCTCGTCCTTTCCCCCGGAAGGCCCCGCCGCATCCGCCATCATCTCCCGCAAGCGCCGGACCTCTTCCTCCGACAGTGAATGCATATGCGAACCGGCTTCCATGCCGAGCTGCTTCATCCGCTCCATGAGTCCGCGGCTGGACACTCCCAGTTCTTTCGCCAGTTCGTGAATCCTCATGTCGAGCTGCTGCCGTGTTCCTTCTCGTAGGCGGCCGCCGCCGCATCGTATACTTGACGCGCCGCATCTTCGTCAAATCCCTCTACCGACGCCAGATCCTCAAGATCCGCGGCCATTATCCCCTCAACCGTCAGGAACCCGGCCTGCACCAGCTTCTCGGCCCGCTCGGGACCGATTCCCTCTATGGCGGCCAACGCCTCAACCGCGCGCAGCACCTTCTCCTCGAATCCCAACTGTCCTTCTTCCTTCTCGATGTTGATCTTCCAGCCGGTCAGCTTGGCGGTAAGACGCGCATTCTGTCCCCGCCTCCCGATCGCCAGCGAAAGCTGATCGGAATCAACCTTGATATTGACCGTGCGGGTTTCCTCATCCGCCTCCACCCTGATGAGCCGTGCGGGCTCAAGAGCATTGGTGACAAAAGCGCGGATGTCTTCACTCCAGCGGACCACATCCACCTTCTCACCGGAAAGCTCGCGCACAATGTTCTTCACCCGCATGCCGCGCATACCGACACACGCTCCAATCGGGTCCACCCGAGGATCATGCGATACCACCGCCACCTTGCTACGGTATCCCGGCTCCCTTGCGATTCCCTTGATCTCAACGGTACCGTCGGCAATCTCCGTAACCTCCAGTTCGAAAAGCTTCCTCACGAAGTCGGGATGGCTGCGCGTCAACACGATCACCGTCCCCCCGGGTTGTTTCTCCACCTTCAATATCATGGCCCGAATGCGGTCACCAAGCTGATACTCCTCGGTGGGAACCCGTTCACGCGCGGGCATGACGGCCTCGCCCCGTCCGAGGTCCACCACTACGTCACTGCGGTCAAAACCGCGCACCACGCCGCTGACAATGTCTCCCACCCGGTCCTTGTATTCCTCATAAATGCGATCCTTCTCCGCCTGACGAATCTTCTGCATGATGGCCTGCTTGGCAGTCTGCGCCGCGATCCTGCCGAAATCCTTGGGCGTCACTTCCACGTCCACCGTGTGCCCCAACTGGGCCTCCGGGCAGATACGCCGCGCATCCTTCAGCGCTATCTCATCATGGGGATTCCGGACGTGTTCGACCACCTTGACGCGGGCAATTGCTTTGATATCACACGTCTCGGGGTCGATCTCGATCCTGAGATCCTTGGCCGGACTGATGCTCTTGCGCGAAGCGCTCAGCACCGCGCTGGAAACCGCATTGATCAGGGTCTGCCGGTCAATGCCCCGCTCCCTCTCCATGTACTCGAAAATCGCCTTGAGATCCGGGTTCATACTCCCACCTGTCCGCCCTCAACCGGGCCCGCGCTTCTTCGAGATACCCCCAGTACACAAAAGAGTGGGCGGCGGCCCACTCCCGTGAGCATACGTCATCTTGAGCGCCTAATACACTATTCCGCGGGGTTGAGACGGTCAAGCCCGGATATGGCCGCCGCGCGGGCAGCGGCTTTACACCCGGGGGGGCGCACGATAGTATATAAATAGATGAGGAGGCGGCCATGGCCGGTAAGGACCACCCCCGCAACCCGAAAGAGGAGCCCCCCCCGAAAGAACCCGAGGACAAAATGTCGCGGCGGGAGTTTCTCCGTAAACTGGCCTACGTGCCACCGCTCCTGGTACCGCTGGTCTTCCCGATATGCTCCCAGGCGCAGCTCTGCCCGCCGGTGATCGTGTGTATCGCCCGGTGCGGCTCTCCTTGCGCCGAGCAGTGCCCCACGCGCTGCATCAACCAATGCCTGCCCATCTGCATCTCCCTCTGCAAGGACCAGTGCAGCGCCATATGCAAGATTGTCTGTCCTGGCGAATGCCCCGTGCGATGTATCACCATCATCTCACCCCGGGAGAAGAAACAAACCTGACCCCCGCCCACCCGCCATGAGTGATGATACGAACCAGCACCCGGCACGGTTCCTGACCCTGAATCAGGACTGCTACCTGGTGCGCGGGCCGCATCGCAGCGCAGTATACGACCTGAGACACGGCCGCCTCTATTCCCTTGATCCAGCCGTGGTAGCCTTGCTGGACGAGGCATTGAGCGGTGTCCCCTGGAACAGAATCCTCTCCGCGGCGGAATCCGGACCGCGGGCGGAACTCAAGACGGCTCTCGCGAAGGCTCCCTTCGTACGCCTGCGACCGGAATTCGTGCCTCCCGCGCCTATCGAAAACGCAGTGGTCAGGTCCCCTACCCGGCGCAGCGGCGTGTGGCTCGAGCCCACCAACCGCTGCAACCTGCGCTGCATCCATTGTTATGCATCCGCGGGAGCGGCGCTTCCCAAGGAGATGGGCCTGCCTCAATGGAAGCGGACCA